>JBBQLA010000513.1:0-2593 GCA_038327485.1 Acidimicrobiales bacterium | reverse complement strand
GTTGATGTCCGACTTCGACACCACCGTTTCGACCGCGAACCCGTCGTGGCCGTACAGCTCGTTGACCGTGGGCGTCTTGAGCGCCGGGAGCTTGGCGATCACTGCGTCGAGGTGCTCCGACGCCACGTTCAGCTTCATCAGCACCTTGCCGCGAGCCTCGAGCACGCCCTGCAGCAGCGGCATCAGTTGTTCCATCGCATGACGCTTGGTGTCATCGGCGAAGGACTCGGGGTTGGCGACCACCTCGGTGTAACTGGTGAGGATCGTGTCGATGATGCGCAGCCCGGCGGCGCGCAGGGCGGAGCCGGTCTCGGTGATGTCGACGACCACATCGACGATGTCGGGCACCTTGGCCTCGGTCGCGCCGTAGCTCAGCCGGATGTCGGCGCTCACGCCACGCTCGGCGAAGTAGCGCTCGGTCAGGTTGGGGTACTCGGAGCTGACCCGCACACCGGCGGGCAGGTCGGCGACGCTGTGCCACGGACTGTCGGCCGGGACCGCCACCACGATGCGCACCGGGTTCGACGTGGCCTTGGAATAGGCCAACTCCCCCAGACTCTCCACCTTGGAGCTGGTCTCCTCGACCCAGTCACGGCCGCAGATCCCGATGTCGAACAGCCCTTCGGCCACGTAGCCCGAGATTTCCTGAGGTCGCAGGATCCGCACCGACTCGATGCGAGGATCGGAGACCGTTGCTTTGTAGGTCACGGCGGAGTCGCGCTTCACCGGCAGATCTGCCTGGGAGAAGAGCTCCAGGGTGGCCTTCTCCAGTGAACCCTTGGGCAGGACGAGCTTCAGCACGGCCTCATCGTAGGGGTCGACCCGGACGGCCCCGAAACCGAAATAGCGTCACGAGGTGCCGTCGACCATCACTGATCCCGATGATCCGAGGGCGGCGCCGTTCCGTCGGCTCAATGACGGGTCGTACCGTCGGTCCCTCGAGGCGCCGAAGCCGTTCGGGCCGGGACGATTCGTGGCCGAGGGGTGGCTGGTCCTGCAACGAGCCCTGGAGGCGCGGGTGACGGTCGAGGCGGTCCTGGTATCGGCGCCGCGTCTCGAGCGGCTGGACGATCTGCTCGACGGGCGAGCCGTCGAGGTGTTGGTGGCCGAACCGGCGATCATCGAGGCCATCGTGGGATTCGATCTGCATCGCGGCGTGGTGGCGGTGTGCGAGCGACGCCGACTGCCCGACGTGGACTCACTCGTCCGCCGTTCGGCTCGACTGCTGGTGATCGAGGGAGTGTCCGACACCGAGAACTTGGGCGCCTTGTTCCGCAACGCCGCCGGGCTGGGAGCGGACGGCATCGTCGTCGACACGACCTCCGCGGATCCGTGGTCACGTCGCGTGGTCCGCACGTCGATGGGCCACGTCCTCACGGTGCCCTGGTGTCGATCACCAATGACCGACGCACTCGACGCGGCCATGGGTCACCGGACGATTGCGCTCACTCCTGCGGGCAGCATCGAACTGGCCGACATCGAACCGCCCGATCGGCCGACGGCGGTGCTGGTGGGAGCGGAAGGCCCCGGCCTCACTGCGGACACGCTCGATCGTGTCTCGACGACGGTGCGCATCGACATGGCCCGCGACGTCGACTCACTCAACGTTGCGACGGCTGCGGCACTGGGGATGCGCCAGGCCTTCGGCCCGACGGCAGCGAGATCGAACTACTCGTAGCGACGGACGAGCGCTGCCATCTCGACGGCGACGTGTGCGCAGTCCTCGCCCACGTTGTGGCCGCCGGCGTCCTCGGAGCGGGCGAAGGCCTGCTCGTCGTTCTCGGTCGTGAGCACGCCGAACATCACCGGGACACCGGTCGAGAGCTGAACGTCGGTGATGCCACGAGCGCACTCGCCGGCGACGAACTCGTAATGGCTGGTCTCACCACGGATCACCGCGCCGAGGCAGATGACCGCATGGAACCGCTCGGACTCGGCCAACAACTTGGCGGCGAAGGGGATCTCGAAGCTGCCCGGCACCCACTCGATGACCACATCGCTCTCGTCCACCCCGAGATCGGCGAGACCGCGACGCACTCCGTCGAGCAGCCGGAGCGTGATGACGTCGTTGAAGTGACCACACACCACGCCGACTTTGAGGCCGGTGCCGTCAAGTTCGGGTCGCGGGTTGTTGTCGGAACGCAAGTTCGTCGCCATCAGTCGGTCATCCCTTCGAGCAGATGTCCCATCTGGTCCTTCTTGGTTCGCAGGTAGCGCTCGTTGTGTTCGTTCTGCTCGACCGGGATCGACACCCGGCCGGTGATCTCGAGACCGAAGCCTTCCAGACCGCCGAACTTCGAGGGGTTGTTGGTGATGAGCTGCATGGTCGTGATGCCCAGGTCGTTGAGGATCTGCGCCCCGATCCCATACTCGCGACTGTCCACCGGCAAGCCGAGGGCCTCATTGGCCTCGATGGTGTCGAGGCCTTCTTCCTGAAGGCTGTAGGCCCGGATCTTGTGGCCGAGTCCGATGCCACGGCCCTCGTGACCACGCAGGTACACGACCACGCCGAGACCGGCCTCAGCGATGCGTTCCATGGCGCGATCCAGCTGGGTGCCGCAATCGCAACGCAGCGAACCGAACACATCGCCGG
>JBBQLA010000512.1:0-2602 GCA_038327485.1 Acidimicrobiales bacterium | reverse complement strand
TGCAGCTCGGGATCGGAGCTGTTCCCGATGCGGTGCTCGGTGCGCTCGGTGAGCATCGGCGCCTGGGGGTCCACACCGAGATGTTCTCCGATGGGGTGCGCGAGCTCGTCGAGGTCGGAGTGATCACTGGTGAGATGAAGGAGATCGACCAGGGAGAGATCATTGCGGGGTTCGTCATGGGCTCCCGGCAGCTGTACGACTTCATCGATGACAACGCAGCGGTCCGGCTGCTCGACGTCGGCCATGTGAACGATTCCCACGTCATTCGCCGCAATCCGAGAGTGGTCGCGGTCAACAGCGCGATCGAGGTCGACCTCACCGGGCAGGTGTGCGCCGACTCGATCGGGACGCACCAGTACTCCGGCGTGGGCGGTCAGATGGACTTCATGCGGGGCGCGGCGCTCTCCGAGGGGGGTCGGCCGATCATTGCGCTCCCGTCGGTCACCCGATCGGGCGAGTCACGCATCTCGGCCGTCCTGCGATCCGGGGCCAGCGTGACGACCACCCGATCCCACGTCCACTTCGTGGTGACCGAGCACGGCGTTGCGTCGCTGCACGGCCGGACGCTGCGCGAACGGGCACGGGCTCTGATCGACATCGCCCATCCGGAACACCGCGACACGCTCGAGCGCGAGGCCCGGCAACGCTTCGGCCCGATCGTGCCCGCCATGCGTTGAGCGTGGCTGCAACGACGCGTTGTCCGGTACAGGGTTAGCGTCGAGGCCGTGCGCGTCGTCGTGTTCAGCGCGAGAACCTATGACCGTGCGAGCTTCTCCGCGGCCAATGAAGAGGGCGCGCACGAACTCGAGCTGATCGAGTCTCGTCTCGACGCGACCACCGCCCACCTCGCAGCCGGATCCGACGCAGTGTGTGTCTTCGTCAATGACGTCGCGGATGCCGAGGTACTCGCCATGCTCGCCGGCATGGGAGTGCGCCATGTGGCCCTTCGGTGCGCCGGCTTCAACAACGTCGATCTCGTGGCTGCCGAACGGCTCGGTCTGTGCGTTGTGCGGGTACCCGCATACTCGCCCAATGCCGTTGCGGAGTTCACGATCGGGCTGATCCTCGCCCTCAACCGTCGGATCCATCGGGCGTATAACCGTGTCCGCGACGGCAACTTCTCGCTCGAGGGTCTCGTCGGCTTCGACCTCGCCGGCAAGACGGCGGGGGTCGTCGGCACCGGCGAGATCGGGTCGCTCGTGGCCCGCCTGCTGTGGCACTTCCGTTGCGATGTGATCTGCCACGATCCGGTCGTGAATCCCCGGGTGACCGAACTCGGGATGACCTACGTCGGCCTCGACGAGCTCTGGGCGCGAAGCGACATCGTGAGCCTGAACTGTCCGCTCAACGACCGAACGCGGCATCTGGTGTCGGTGGGGTCGGTGGCGCAGATGAAGCCGGGCGTGCTGTTGGTGAACACGGGTCGGGGCGCGCTCATCGAGACGGTCGCCGCGATCGACGGCCTGAAGTCCGGTCGGATCGGGTCGCTCGCCCTCGACGTCTACGAGGAGGAAGGCGATCTGTTCTTCGAGGACAGATCGAGCGAGGTCATCGCCGATGACGTCTTCTCCCGGCTGCTCACCTTCCCCAACGTGCTCATCACCGCTCATCAGGCGTTCCTCACCGTGGAGGCGCTGGGAACCATCGCGGGGACGACCCTTGCCAACCTGAGCGACCTCGAATCCGGACGGTCCTGCGTCAACCGCGTGGAGCGGAGCTGACGGCGATGGTGACCTTGGACCCTGTCGGGCCGACGCGTCGAGGATGAGGCTTGGACCAAGCGGGGAGGCACCATCATGAGGACGAATTCGAGGACGGCCACGGGGATCTTCGGCCGGCGCCGGAACGCGGTTGGGCTGATGGCCATGGTGGCGTTGACGGCGGCGGCGTGCGTGTGTCCTCCCGCCGCGGTACCCCCGCCCTCACTGCCCGCCGGGGTCGGGGTGCAGTGGCTGCGTGACTCCGGCGGCACCACCGACCTCGCGACCGGGTACTACACCGCCGCCATGAGTCGGTTCGCCACGCTGGACGGAACCACGACCGGACCGACACCGGCCGGCACCACCTGGATCACCAGCACCCCCAGTCCGCTGTTGGGTGCGATTGCCGGTCAGATATCGTCGTTGTTCTTCGGCGACGGAACCGCGAGGTACCCGTGGAACGGATTCGCGGGAGTCGGGTTCACCGTCTCGGTGGTCACGGGTGCACCGCCGCACGTTGTCGTGACGTTCCCCGGGGGCACCTGCAACCTCGCCGTGAACTCGATGGGCTACAAGTTCCTCGGCGCGATTCCATCGCCCGACGGCACCAAGTTCGCCCTGATGACCCAGGACAACGACGTCATCGGAGGGTTCGCGTCGAGTGTGGGGATCTACTCGATGACCGCAAGTGGCTGCGCACGGCTGACCGGCGCGGGTTACCTCCACATCTCCAACCAGACGCCGCCGACCGGTGAGTACGTCGAGAACCCGGCATTCGTCTGGTCGCCCGACTCGTCCGCGGTCCTGTATCGACTGGAGCCGGCGACGCGGCCGGTCGAGGGCGGCGCCAGCATCGTTCGTCTCGACGTCGCGGCGGGCGCCATGCCGACAACGTTGCTCGC
>JBBQLA010000511.1:0-2604 GCA_038327485.1 Acidimicrobiales bacterium | reverse complement strand
CATCGATCCACGGGGTGGTGGCGGTGATCATGCCGGTGCACATCAGCGCACCCTGCTCGCCGTGGAGGAACTGACTGAGCTGCCAGTTCTGCATCTCAATGCCGACCTGGGTCCATTCTTTCTCACCGAAATTCTTGAACGGCGATCCGGGGACGTCCTGCAGTTCCTTGAAGCGCGCCATGCTGCCCGCCATCATCAGCTTGCCGACTTCCTCGGGGTCGACCTCGGTCTCCCATGGCAGGTCGGTGGCACCGTTCCACTGCGACGTCTTGGCCTTCTCGTAGAGCTTGGACAGTGCAGGACGCGATCGCTCGTAGTCCCAAGTGAACAACGCGTCGGCGTTGACCTCGACTGCGTGGCCGATCTCCTCGATCTCGCGATCGTCGTACATGGCGAAGATGGGATCGAGCGTGGTGTCAGTCATGGAGTTGCCTCGTGCTCTGTGATTCGTACGCCGTACGGCCGGAACACGTACACTGTACAACCGAGATGTCCTCCCCTCCACTCACCCGGGACCGGATCGTGTCCGAAGCGATCGCGCTGCTCGACGACGAGGGTGCCGACGCATTGTCGATGCGGCGCCTCGGACAGCGACTCGGCGTGTCGACCATGTCGACTTATCACCACGTGACCGACAAGTCGGCCCTGATCGAGGCGCTGGCAGAGCGAGTCATGAGCGAACTCGTGGTGCCGGGGGTGGACACGTCGTGGGACGACGCCATTCGCCAGATGGCCCGATCGTTCATCGGACTGACCCGGGCACATCCGGCAGTGTTCCGGGTGAGGTTGGCCGGCGATCGACCGATCGCTCTGCTTCGTACCGCTGACGCAGTGCGGGCGCGCCTGGTGGCCGGCGGCATCGATCCTGAAGCGGCCGTGCTGCACTTCCGATCGTTCGTCCGGTTCCTGCTCGGGTCCGTCATGGTCGAAGCGCAGGGTCGCCTGGGCGGAATCGAGGTGGAGACCACCTTTGAGCACGGCCTCGAACTGTTGATCGCCGGCGTCGCCACGACCCGACCCTCCAACGCCTGACGGCCGGCATCACAGCCCGCGCCTCGTCACGGCCGGAAGTCGTTCACCAGGGGACCCATTTGGTCCCGAGGTGAGCGACATCGGAAGGGACCGTCAGTGGGGTCCGACGCTGGGGGGCTAGAAGTAGATGATCTTCTCGGCGTTGGCCGCAGCAGTCTCGATGTCGACGGTGTAGGCGCCGGTCGAGAGGTACTTCCAGCCGTAGTCGCACACGATGAAGACGATGGTGCCTGAGTCGATCTTGGCGGCCTGCTTGACCGCTCCGGCCATCGCCGCCCCACTCGAGATGCCGGCGAAGATGCCTTGGCCGACCAGCTTGCGGGTCCACTCAATCGACTCCAGGGGCCGCACGATCGACTTGCCGTCGAGCAGGTCGTAACCGCCCCACTTGTCGAACACCGGCGGGATGTAGCCGTCCTCGAGCGAGCGCAGCCCCTCGACCCGCTCTCCCGACGGCGGTTCGACCGCGAACAGCTTCACAGCCGGGTTCTGCTCCTTGAGGAAGGTGCCGACGCCCAGCAACGTGCCGGACGTACCGAGCCCCGCCACGAAGTGAGTGATCTCGGGGCAGTCCGCCCAGATTTCGGGCCCAGTCGTCTGATAGTGCGCTCGAGGGTTGGCCTCGTTGCCGTACTGGTAGAGGAAGACCCACTCCGGATGGTCAGCAGCCATGTCGATGCAGCGCCGCACCGCCCCGTTTGAACCCTCCTCGCCGGGCGTCAGGATGACTTCGGCGCCGAACACCTCGAGCATCTGACGTCGCTCGATCGAGACCGAGTCGGGCATGAGGATCTTCAGCGCATAGCCACGCTGCTTGCAGATCATCGCCAGCGCAATCCCGGTGTTGCCCGACGACGGCTCGATGAGCGTGGCGCCCGGCGTGAGTGTGCCGTCGGCTTCGGCCTCGAGGATCATCTGGCGAGCGATGCGATCCTTCACCGAGCCGCCGGGGTTCTGGCCCTCCATCTTGGCCAGGATGCGCACATTCGGGTTCGGCGACAGGCTGCTCACGTCGACCATCGGCGTGTTGCCGATCATGTCGAGCACGCTGGAGAAGACGGTCATGGGAGGGTCCTGGCGGGTGGGGGCGCGGGCAGAATTCGAATTCCTGACCGAGATGGTAGGGAATCTGGCGTCAGAGGACCACAATCACAGCACCACGACCGGCTCTTCGGAGATTCGGCCGTCGATGATCCGGTAGCTGCGGAGCACCGGTGACTCCTGGCGCATCGACACGATGATGTAGTGCCACGACGGATCGGGGGCGGCCGCCACGTCGGTCGGTGACGGGTAGGCCTCGGTGTGGGTGTGGGAGTGCATGACCCCAACGATCTCGAGCCCGCCGGCCTCAGCGGCCCGATCGATACGCATGAAGTCGCGGCCGTCGATCGAGTACAGCTTCGAGCTCTCTGCAGCATTGCGGCAGACGTGGAAGATCGGTGCGGTCTCCTCGACGAGCGAGCCCACCAACAACCCGCACGCCTCGTCGGGCAACCCGTCATAGGCCGCACCGACCATCTGGGCGTAGGCCAGGTTCGAGATCTTGAGCACGAGCCGACTGTATCGACCATC
>JBBQLA010000510.1:0-2613 GCA_038327485.1 Acidimicrobiales bacterium | reverse complement strand
AGTGATGGATCTCGGAACCGCAGTCGCTTCGGCGTGGTCCTCAGGAATCAGCGTGTACGGGGTGGCGGCGCTGCTCGGGATTGCCGGACGTCTGGGGTGGATCCCTACGCCCGATCTGCTGCGTTCGCCGTGGACGATCGCAGTGGCAGCAGTGCTCTTCCTTGTCGAGCTGGTGGTCGACAAGATTCCCTACGTCGACAGCGCGTGGGATGTTGCCCATGTGGTGATCCGGCCGATGGTCGGTGGCTATCTCGTCACCACGACGGGCGACACCGAGCTCTCGGTACCGGCGTTGGCCGTGGTCGGCGCGGCCTTGGCGCTCTCGAGTCACGCTGCTAAGTCGTCGACGCGACTGTTGATCAACGCATCACCGGAGCCGATCTCCAACGTGGTGACCAGCGTGGCGGAGGACGGCCTCGTTGCCGGTGTCATGACCCTGGCGATCGTGGCGCCGCGGGTCGCGTTCGTCGCGGCACTGGTGTTGGCCGTGCTGTCGACGATCGTCGCGGTAGTCGTATTTCGATCGGCGCGGCGAGTTCGGACGCGATGGCGCGAACGCGGGAATCGATCGGACTCGACACGTCGTCCCTGATCCGCTCGGGGACGCACTGTCGCGGCAAATGAAAACGAACAAAGGAGCCGACCCGGTTGGGGTCGGCTCCTTCGCTCAGAGGTCCGTCAGATGATCAGACGACGGTGATGGTGAATGCGGCACCGGTGACGGGAGTCACTGGCGTGCAGACGAAGCCGGTCGAGCCGGACAGGATGTTGATGACGCCAGCCTTGCCGGCAATGGTGCCAGCAGCGCCAGCGGTGCCTGAGGCAGTGGCTGATGCCATGGTGCCGGTAAGGCCGTTGCCGGTGAACACGATGGTGGTCGGACCTGCATTGCCGATGGTGCCGCCCGTGGCCGACATGGCGATGACCGGCGCAATGCCGACAGCGTTCAGGTCAAGGAACGATGGTGCAGCACCGAGTGCCAACGTCGGGACCGAGACGGTGACCGAGAACGCGGCGCTGGCGGCGACCGAGACCGGGTGGTTGATACTCACGGTGACAGTCTGGTTGGGAACGGTGCCGATGCCTGACGCAGCGCCGACGCCAGCGCAGGAGTAGGTCACAGCGGTCGTCTGGTTCACGTTGCCAGCGGGAGCGGTTGTGGTGGGTCCGGGGCCGCCACCACCAGTGGGAGCGCACGCCCCCAAGAGTGCGGTAGCGCCGATGAGTCCGGCGCACGCGAGTGTCCGGGTCCGTGAAAATGCGTTCATGTGATCTCCCTGAAATAGATCGCCCGATGTGACGAATGCCACGAATTCTAGAAGTGAGCGACCTCGATGACAAGGAATTGTTCCGCTCAATAACGCACCGTTCCGCTGAGCGGAACAAACACCGGTCATTTGGGTCATTTTCGTTCCGCTCCGTGAAACGCCATGAGATCCGTCGATGAACAGGGGATGGATTTCATCCCGGCTCGCGCTGTTGCGTTGTGACAGAGGGCACGGGTCGACCGGGACCAACGGCCCTGTTACGTGGAACCGTGGGGGCCTCACACTGCAGTTATCGGACTTCTGAAGGTGTTCCTATGACCTCCCCCAACCGCTCTCGTGAGCCATCGATCGCCCTCGTCGGCATGGCCATGATCGCGTTCTACGTGCTCGCGCTCGGTGCTGTCGTCGGCACGGTGGTCATGGTGGGCCGCGGATCGGGCGGCTCAACGACCGCCGCATCGGCAGCGGTCACCACTGTGAAACTGAAGCTCACAGAATTCGCCATCGAGGGCAACATGACTGTGCCAGCAGGGCAGGTGAAACTCGAAGTCACCAATGCCGGGACGGTCGATCACAACCTGACCGTTGGCGACGGCAAGATCGCCACGAAGTTGCTGGGCGCCGGGACGAGCGAAACCCTCGACCTGGGAGTTCTCGCGCCTGGCGACGTCAACGTGTTCTGCTCGGTGGCCGGACACAAGGAGTCGGGCATGAGTGCCACGCTCAAGGTGGCCGCGGCCGGCACCGGTGGTACGGCCGATGCGGCCGCGGGTCCTGCGGGTGGGATGGACATGTCCGGAGCGGCCGCTGGGTCCGCACCGGACTACGCCAAGATGGATGCCGACATGCTGGCGACATTCGCAGCGTTCCCGGCGACAACCGCTGGCATCGGCAATCAGGTCCTCGCGCCCACGGTGCTGGCGGATGGCACCAAGCAATTCGAACTCACCGCCGCCATCACCAAATGGGAAGTCGAGCCGGGCCGCATCGTCGACGCGTGGACGTACAACGGCATGGTGCCGGGCCCGATGCTGAAGCTCGACGTGCGCGATCGCATCAAGGTCATCTTCCACAATCGACTGCCCGTGAACCAGGACATCCACTGGCACGGCATCGAGACGCCGTTTGCCATGGACGGAGTTGCCCCGATCACACAGGATCCGGTGAAGCCCGGAGCTGACTTCACCTACGAGTTCAGCGTCGATCGACCCTACATGGGGATGTACCACTCCCATCTCCACGGGGTGACGACCGTGCCGGACGGGATGTTCGGTGTGATCCAGGTCGGCCCGACCCCGATCGCCAAAGGCGTGACGATCGGGGGCCGTCCGATTCCCGCCAACGT
>JBBQLA010000509.1:0-2633 GCA_038327485.1 Acidimicrobiales bacterium | reverse complement strand
GAACGCACCCCCAACGGAAGAACCGGTGTTACGCCTGACCGCCGGACGTCTCGGCGACGCTGGCCTTGCCGGCACGGATCCACGGCATCAGCGAGCGGAGCTCCTTGCCGACGGACTCGATCTGGTGCTGCTTGCCGGCCTCTTCGAGCCGGTGGAAGTTCTCGCGACCCGAGCGGCTCTCGGCGATCCATTCCTCGGCGAACTGACCGGACTGGATCTCGCTCAGCACCTTCTTCATCTCGGCCTTGACCGTGTCGGTGATGATGCGCGGACCGCGGGTGAGATCGCCATACTCGGCGGTGTCGGAGATGGAGTAGCGCATGCCAGCGATGCCCTCTTCGTAGATCAGGTCCACGATGAGCTTCACCTCGTGCAGGCACTCGAAGTAGGCGGCCTCGGGTTGGTAGCCCGCCTCGACCAGCGTCTCGAACCCGGCCTGGATGAGCGAGGTGAGGCCACCACACAGCACAACCTGCTCACCGAACAGGTCGGTCTCGGTCTCCTCGGTGAACGTGGTCTCGAGTACCCCGGCGCGGGTGCCGCCGATGGCATCGGCATACGCCATGGCCAGGCCACGGGCCGAACCCGACGCGTCCTGCTCGACGGCGATGAGGCACGGCACGCCGCCACCCTCGACGTAGGTCCGGCGCACGAGGTGGCCCGGCCCCTTGGGGGCGACCATCGCCACGTCGACGGTGGTCGGCGGCACGATGCGGTCGAAACGGATGTTGAAGCCGTGGGCAAAGAACAGGGCGTCGCCATCGTTCAGGTTGGGAGCGATGAACTCGTCGTAGATGGCCTTCTGCTCGGTGTCGGGAGCGAGGACCATGATCACGTCCGCCCAGGCGGACGCCTCGGCCAGGCCGTACACCGTGAGGCCGGCGGCCTTCGCCTTCGCCACCGAGCCGGAGCCCCCACGAAGTCCGACGGCAACATCGATGCCCGACTCCTTGAGGTTCAGGGCGTGAGCGTGGCCCTGGCTGCCGTACCCGATGATTGCCACCTTGCGGTTGGCGATGAGGGATCGGTCGGCATCTTTTTCGTAGAACACGTTGGCCATCGGAACGTTGAACTCCTGTGAGTGGACGGTCTTTTCTAGCGGGTGACGCTGGTGGCCACCCAAGTGACATGGCCCGCACAGGCCTCGTCTCGAGTCAGGCGGAGCGGAGGTGCGCCTTCGACCTGGGTGAGTTGCGCTCCAACTTGGGAAGCGCAACTCGACCCGTGCGTTGCATCGACACGATGTCGTACGGGGCCAGCAGTTCGGCCAGGTCGTCGAGGCGTGAGGGAGCATCGGCCACCGAGATGGTGAGCTCGTCGAAACCGATGTCCTCGACCCGCCCGCCGTAGACGTCGGCCAGCTCGATGATCTGGTGACGAGTCGCCGGCTCGGCCTTCACCGTGAGCAACATGAGCTCACGCTCGACGGAATCACGCGGATCGAGCTCGGAGATCTTGATCACGTTGACGAGCTTGTTGAGCTGCTTGGTCACCTGCTCGAGGGGGGCCGACTCCACGTCGACGACCACGGTGATGCGACTGAAGCGGTCGTCGTCAGTCGGGGCCACCGCCAGGCTGTAGATGTTGTAGCCACGACGGGCGAACAGCTGCGCCACCCGAGCCAGTACGCCGGCCTTGTTCTCGACGAGCACCGACAACACGTGGTGTCGGGCCAGCGCTGAGCTGTGCTTGGGGTCGATCATCGTCCGCCCTCTCCGTCATCGGGGCCGACCACGATGTCACTGTTGGACTTGCCGCTCGGCACCATGGGGAACACCTTCTCACTGGCATCGGTTCGGAACTCCAACACCACCGGCCGGTCGTTGATCCCATTGGCCTTCTCGATGGCCGGACCGACCTCCTCGGGCGACTCGATCCGCAGCGCGTAGCACCCCATGGCCTCGGACCACTTCACGTAGTCGGGCAGATCGGGCGACAGGTACACCTCGCTGTAGCGCTCCTCGTAGAACATCTCCTGCCACTGGCGAACCATGCCGAGGTACGCGTTGTTGAGGATGGCAACCTTGATCGGGATGCGCTCGGTCGACGCGGTCACCAGCTCCTGCGCGGTCATCTGGAAACAGCCGTCGCCGTCGACGGCCCACACCGTGCGATCCGGCATGCCGACCTTGGCGCCGATGGCCGCCGGGATCGAGAACCCCATGGTTCCGAGCCCGCCGGAGTTGACCCAGGTGTAGGGGTGGTTGAACTTCCAGTACTGCGCCGACCACATCTGGTGCTGGCCGACACCCGAGGCCAGGATCGTGTCCTCGGGCGACAGGTCACGCAGCTGCTCCACCACGTACTGCGGTTTCAACAACTCGCCCGGTTCGGACTGCACGTAGCTCAGCGGGAAGCGCTCCTGGTAGCCCGACAGCTTCTGGCGCCAAGCCGAGCGATCCGGTTGCGAGGACGCGCCACCGTGTTCCTGGATGACCTTGACCAGCTCTTCGATGACCAGCCGGCAATCGCCGACGATCGGCACGTCCGGTGCACGCACCTTGCCCAACTCGGCGGGATCGATGTCGACGTGGATGATCTTCGACTCAGGGGCGAACGCGTCGAGCTTGCCGGTGACCCGATCATCGAAACGGCTCCCCAACGCGATGAGCAGATCGGACTCCTGCATGGCC
>JBBQLA010000508.1:0-2657 GCA_038327485.1 Acidimicrobiales bacterium | reverse complement strand
CCACACGCCCCGCACGCCGTTGTGGTGCTCCCACACGATGGTGGACGGAGCGTCGATCGCGACGCCGGGGACGACTTCGGTGCCACCGATCCACGCCCGCACCTCGCGCACCGGGCCGAACAACCACAAGGCCGTGGTGAGCTTGTGCCAGCCGTCGTCGAACACCAGGATCCCGCGACCTGAACGCATCTGCTGGAACTGCCACTCGAAGCTGCTGGCCGGCACGTCCCAGCCTCCACGACCGCTGCCCACCATCTTCATGTGGTAGCCGCTGACCTCGCCGATGTCGCCGCGATCGACCGTCTCCTTCAGGGTTCGCAGCGGCTCGGAGAAGAGATAGTTGTCCATGACCCGCAACACCCGATCGTTGCGTTCGGCTGCGTCGAGCATTCGCTGAGCGCCGGCCAGGTCGTTGCACATGGGCTTCTGCAGGTTCACGTGCCAACCGTGGTCGAGCAGCTCGATCACCACATCTTCGTGCAACGGGGCGGGTGGGAGTGCTTCGACCGCGTCGACCTCGAGACCGCTCGCGGCCAACTCGGCCACGCTGGCGAAGGTGCGGGCGTCGGGCCACTGAGTGGCGCGTTCGGCTCGGCGCTGCTCGCTGGGGTCGACCAACGCAACCACTTCGACGTCGGGGTTGTCGACGTAGCCGCGAACGTTCAGGTCGAAGATCCGACCGAGGCCGACGAACGCGGCGCGGACCGGGCGGTCATATGGGGTGAAGGTCATGTCGGGCGAGTCTCCTGTTGCAGCTCGATGGTGTGGCCTGCAGGATCGGTGAACCAGATCTGCACCACTCCTCCATCGGGGCCGTCTGCGTCCTGCACCCCACGGAAGTACTCGATCCCACTCGTTTCGAGCTCACCGACCGCAAGGTCGAGATCATCGACCGACACGCAGAAGTGGTCACCGAGTGGATCGATCGGCAGCCCGAGCGGTGAAGCGCCGACGAGGTGCAGTTGCGAGTCACCGATCCCGAGCCAGTGGCCCGCCACGCCAGGGATGTCCGGGCGAGCTTCATCGCTCAGGCCGAGCACGTCGCGATAGAAGGCCACCATCTCGCTCAGGTCGACGTCGCCGATGTTGAGCGACACGTGGTGCACCCGAGTGACTCTCACGCCAGCTGCTCCATGAACTCGAGACGGATGCCGCCTGGCGCTTCGACGAACGCGATGCGGCGCCGACCGAACGCCCCCTCGACGTCGGCCGGGCCCCACACCACGTCATGGCCCTGCAGCTCGGCGTCGAGGTCGTCGGTGAAGAGGGCCGGATGCAGGAACCCTTCGGCCGGCAGCTCGACGGCGTCCTCGTAGATCGCTCGGGTGAACAACGTGATCATCACCGGACCGAGGAACACATCGGCCCGCTCGCCCCCACCCCACGACATGCGGTCGCGGACCTCGGCTCCGGAGCGGACATAGAACGCGCAGGCGGCGTCGAGATCCAGGACCTTCACCGCCAGATTGGCCATCCCCGTGACTGCCACGCTGCCCCCAACTCCCCTCGGCCCATCGAACCTGACACCGACGTCAGTGGAGGGTAGCTGGGGTGGCGGTACGAGGCCCTCACATGCGCCAGAGTCTGAGGGTGGCAAACCATCAGGCTCCTTCACTGCCAGCCCGTTTCGTGTTGGCGTTCGACGCCTACGGCACACTGTTCGACACCGGGACGGGATCGGTCGACGCAACAACGAAGATCCTCGCCCGCTACGACACCCAGGTGTCGCCCGCCGAGTTCTACACCGTGTGGAAATCGCACAACCTGCGGATGGAGCTGGAGCGGCGGGACTTCCAGACCGAGGTCACGTTGTTCCAGATCGGACTCGAGCTCGCATTCAACGATTTCGGCATCGACGGCGATGCCGCTCACGACATCGAGTTGATCCTGGCGACACAGGGCCAGCGCGCTGCCTACGGTGACGTCGCCGAGACGTTGTCGCGGCTGGCGGGTCACGTCCGAGTAGTGATCGCCTCGAACTCCGACACCGCGCCGCTGCACGCCAACGTCGAACGGGCTGGACTCGCGGTCGACGACGTGATCTCGTCGGAGGATCTGCGGGCCTACAAGCCGAACCCCCGCTTCTACGAGCGACTGCTCGAGCACCTCGACATCCGGGCCGACCAGATGGTCTTCGTCGGCGACACCCTGGAGACTGACGTTTTGGGTCCACGTCGAGCGGGCATCGAATCGATCTGGCTCCGCCGTGATCGGACTGCACACTTGGGTGTCACAGGTGAGCCGTCGGCGGCCGACCTCGCCGAGGTCGAAGAGCTGCTTCGAGCTCGCCGCATCGTGACAGGCTGACGGCGATGCGGCGCTCTCCTCGACTGGCAATCGGTGCCGCGCTCGCGGCGTTGGCCATCACCCTTCCGGTTCCGACCTCCGCAGCGGGCGACTCACCGCCGACGTGCGGAGAGTCGCTGACCACCCTCACCGGCACGGTCGACTCGTCGAACCTGAAGACCTACTTGTTGCGGCCGTTCGTCGTGCCGGCCGGGACCGCCCGCGTCGAGGTCTCCTACACGTGGGATCCCGTCGACGCCGGCGTGATCGACCTCGGTGTGTGGGATGCCCGGGGCACTTCGGGACGTGCCGCTTTCCGAACCTGGTCCGGGAGCCGAGAGGGGCGCATCGACAAGCAGATGCCCCCCGAG
>JBBQLA010000507.1:0-2667 GCA_038327485.1 Acidimicrobiales bacterium | reverse complement strand
CAGCTTCGGAATCGAGGATGAACTCGTCGCTGACGGGTTCGGTCAGCAAGTCCAGGTCGTCGTCGGCCTTCTCGTTGTTTGGACGATCACGCTCGGTGGCGCGCGGGTCTGAGCCTGTACCGGTCGTTGGGTCGCCGGAAGAGTCACCTCCCGCCATGTACCTCAGATTCGACATCGCCCGCCGCTCAACCTTCCACTCACCGCTCTCGAGGTCGAGGGTACGGGACCCACCGACCACTTCTCAATGCGGCACGGCCAGTTCGCGATCAATTCTTCGGAAGGATCTCGATTTGGATGGCGATAGGTCGGTGATCACTCACCTGAGCGTCGAACGCCTCACTGTGCGTGACCTTCGCGCCGATCTCAGCCATGCCGGCTGTGGCGATCCAGTCGATCTGGATGGTCGGGCGATCCGCCGGAAAGCTCAGGCCGGTGGGTGCTGACACGAAGCCGGCTCCGGCCAACCGTGACTCGACCTGGTGGGGTCGCAGATTGAGGTCACCAGCCAACACGCACGGACCTGATCGTCGGGCGACACACTCCAGGATCACGTCGAGTTGACCGAGGGCCTCCTCGGCCGCGGCTGCCTCCAGGTGGGTGCCCGCCACCGTGATGGGCGGTACAGCGCCGGCCGGATCGTCGACGGTGGCCACCACCGCGACGCGCCGCTCCCGGCCACTCGAGCGCGGCAGCTCGATCACCTCGACGTCACGGAGTGGCCGCCGGCTGAGCACGGCGATTCCGTAGGCCCGTGACCGACGCCATCGGCCCTCGATGGTCGGCGCGAACCAGGCGTGCATCGAGGTCGCCTTGCCCAGCAGCCTCGCTTGGTCGACTCGGCCCGAACGACCGCTGTGGCGATCGACTTCCTGCACTACCACGACGTCGGCCCCGAGTCGATCGATCACCGCGGCGGTCGCCGCCAGATCGACCGGACCCGAGACCGGCGCTGCATGATGGATGTTGAACGACGCGATGCGCATCGCTGCGGCCTACTGCCCGGCGTTGAGCCCCGCGCTCAGTCGCTCGATCGTCTCGACGTACTCCTCGACCATGCCGAGTACGACGTCACCGGCCTTGCGGACCTTGGTCATCGAACCGACAACCTGGCCGACCGGGTTGAACTGCACGTCACGAGCCTGAACGGGATACATGTGCCCGCGGGCCACCGCCTCGCCACTGATCATGAATTGCAGCGGCATGCCGAGGGGCTTGGGGTTGTCGGGGTTCTCCCACGCCTCGGTCCACTCGTTGCGCAACATGCGGCACGGCTTGCCCGTCCAACTCCGGGACCTCACCGTGTCCCGGCTGTCGGCAGCCAGGTACCTCTCCAGCTGCGCCGGCGGGGTCTCGGCCTCCTCGACGGTCAGCCACAGCGACCCGGTCCACACGCCAGCCGCGCCGACGGCCATGGCCGCAGCCATCTGACGGCCGTTGCCGATGCCACCGGCGGCGAGCACCGGCAGGGGCGACACGGCGTCGATGACCTCGGGCCACAACACGACCGAGCCCACATCGCCCGTGTGACCGCCACCCTCGCCACCCTGGGCGATGACGAAGTCGAGCCCCGCGTCCTTGTGGGACATGGCCTGCTTGATCGAACCGCACAGCGCACCGACCAGTCGACCGGTCGACTGGATCTCGGCCACGATCTCGGGCGGAGGCGTGCCCAGCGCGTTGGCGATCAGCTTCACACCCGGGTGGGTCAGCGCGACCTCGATGAGCGGACCCGCGGTCGCCTCGGTCCAGCCGATGAGCTCCGGCGGCTTCTCACCGTCGGGCATCTCGGGCACGCCGTGATCCGACAGGAGCTTGCGAGCAAACGCGCGGTGGCCGTCGGGGATGAGCGTGCGCAGCTCGTCTTCCAGCTTGTCGGCATCGAGTTCGCCCATGCCCTCGTACTTCATGGGGATGACGATGTCGACGCCATAGGGCTTTCCGCCCACGTGCTCGTCGATCCAGTCCAGTTCGACAGCCAGCTGCTCAGGCGTGAACCCGACGGCGCCCAGTACCCCCAGGCCTCCGGCCTTGGAGACCGCCGCGACCACATCGCGGCAGTGGGTAAAGGCGAAGATCGGGAACTCGATGCCGAGACGTTCACAAAGGTCGGTGTACATCCGTCGATGGTACCGCGAAACTAGAACACGTTCTAGAAAGCCGCGTTCGGGTCGAAAACTCTGTGGAGCTACGGTCGCAGTCGTGACCGTGATGAAGCTGGGCGACGTCGACGACACGCGGGCGCACGCCGCGTTCGAACAGATTCGCGTCGAGAACAAGGTGTCGGTCGACGCAGCACCGGCTGCCGTCGAGGAAGCCACGACGCGAATCGCCCAGGGTCCACTCGACTCCGATCTGGTCGCTGCTGTTCGCACCGACCGTCGCGACCTCGAGTTGCTGTCACTCGATCCGACCGGCAGCCGCGACCTCGACCAGAGCCTGCGCCTCGAACGCCAGGGCAGCGGCTACCTGTTCCACTACGCCATCGCCGACGTCGCGGCGTGGGTCGAGGCCGGCGGCGCGATCGATGCCGACACGCGTGCCCGCGGTCAGACCATCTATTGCCCTGATGTGCGAGCTCCGTTGCATCCGTCGGTGCTCAGCGAGGGCGCGGCGTCTCAGCTCCAGGATCAGGATGTGCCGGTGGTGCTGTGGCGGATCGCATTGGAC
>JBBQLA010000506.1:0-2671 GCA_038327485.1 Acidimicrobiales bacterium | reverse complement strand
TGGCAGTGGTAGAAGCCGCTCGGTGGTCGGGTGTGGCAGCCGTGCGAGTCCAAGCCCCGGGGGGTCTCGTTCCAGGTGCCGCCTCGGATGTCGTGTCCGCCGTAGTACTCGGCGGTGGCGGGGTCGAACACGACACCGTTGAGGAGCACACCGAACACCTGCCCTGTCCGCACCTGGGTGGCGCTGGAGGCGACCTTCGGGTCCGTGGTCACCCGGAACGACAGGGCTTGGGCGGCGGGGGTGGCCGGGTACCGGAAGTTCGGGTCGATCGCCCAGTCGGGGTACGACGACGTCCGGATGGTCCGGTACCCGTTGGCCACGTTGATGGTCAGCGTGTCGGTGTCCACGTTGCCCAGGCCATCGACGGTGGCAGCCACCGCGGCAGGGTCAGCGGCGACGGCGGTCGCGGGTCGGGTGGATGGCACGACGGCGGACGAGGCCGAGGACGATGACGAGGGTGGGCTTGGGGCAGGGGCGGCTGTGTCGTTCTTGAAGATCGAACAACCAACGAGGGCGGCGGTGCTTCCTGCCGCGACCGCGGCGGTCACGAACGACCGGCGGGACAGCAGGAGCGCGGAAGGGGTCTCTTCGACGGTGACGGGGGGATGGTCGTCCCGATGGCGGTGCGAGAAGTGGCTCATGATCTGACTCCATCGTCGTGCGTGGGTAGTGAGCCCGATGATGCGACCCATGGTTCGGACCAGGTCGAGAATCGGCTCAGAATCCCCTGGGAGTTCGACGACGCGGAGCTCGGCGGAGGCGGCGCCCTCCAACGCACCGGACGTGCGGGACGCCATCGCGGAAGGCGGACCGTTCTACCGGGTTGATCCCCTCTTTGGTCACACGGACCCGTTCGCTCAGCTCGGCGGCACCCAGGGTTTGGCCAACACGGCGCGCAGCAGCGGCTCGAAGGTGCTCATCGGCTCGTTGTCGTACTCGGCGTCGAAGGACACCTCGTCGTAGAGGGCGCAGAACTCCGCGGTCTGGTCGAAGTACGGGCTGTCCCGGTACGCGTCGCGGGCGTTGGGATCGATGCCGAGGTGGGTGCCGTAGAAGTACACCTGGAACACGGGGTGATGCGCCAGCATCCAGTGGTTCGCCTCGGACACGAACGGCTTCATGATCGACGCGATCACGTCCCCGTGGTTGAACGGGCCGAGCGACTCGCCGATGTCGTGGACCAGGGCGCACACGACGTACTCGTCGTCCCGCCCGTCGCGACGGGCGCGCGTGGCCGCCTGCAAGGAGTGCTCGAGCCGGTCGACCGGGTAGGCCGCATCGGCGGACAGGTCGGCGAGCAGACCCATCAGCAGATCCGGGAGGGCCGCGATGTTCTCCTGGTGCACGCGCTTGAGCACCTCGAAGTCGTCGTCGCTGCCTTCGTCCATCCGCGCGAAGTGCATGTGGCCGATGTCGGACGTCGCCGCCTGGGGCATGGATGAGATCGAAGATGGGTCGCCGCTGGTCATGGGGAGAACGTAGCCAACCCGACGGTGTCGAGTCGCTCCTGGTCGCTCTCGGCCGGTCGTGATCGACGGTCGACCCGAGCGTCGGAGCGGTCAGCCCTGCTCGATCGCCTCGATCGCCGCCGCGACCGCGAGGATCCGGCGCGAGTTGTCGACGTGGAGGTTCTCGACCATGCGGCCGTCGACGGTGACCACGCCCTTGCCCTCGGCCTCGGCTTCTTCGAACGCCGTGATGATCCTGCGGGCCTGCTCGATCTCGGCCTCGCTCGGCGCGAACGCGGCGTTGCAGGGCTCGAGCTGGCTCGGGTGGATCAGGGTCTTGCCGTCGAAGCCCATCTGCCGGCCCTGGAGGCACTCCGCCGCGAAGCCGTCGGGATCCTTGATGTCGTTGTAGACGCCATCGAGGATGACCTTGCCGGCGAGACGAGCGGCGAGCAGGCACTGCGACAGACCGAACAGGAGCGGCTGGCGGCCGGGCACGTGCTCGGCATGCAGTTCCTTGGCCAGGTCGTTGGTGCCCATGACGAGCACGGTGAGCCGCTCGGACGACGTGGCGATCTGCTCGGCGTGGAGCATCGCGATCGGCGTCTCGAGCATCCCCCAGATCTTGGTGTGCTCCGGCGCTCCCGCCGCTTCGAGGGCCTCCTCGATCGCGTGCACGTCGGCCACCGAGTTGATCTTGGGCACCACCACGGCGGCCGGGCCGGCCTCGGCGATCGCCCGGAGGTCATCCGCATGCCACGCCGTGTCGAGCCCGTTGGCGCGGATCGCGATCTCTTTGGTGCCGTACTCCCCCGACGTCGCCGCGGCGCACACGCGTGCTCGCGCCTCGACCTTCGCGTCGGGCGCGACGGCGTCTTCCAGATCGAGGATCAGCGCGTCGGCGACGAGGCCTTTGGCCTTCTCGAGGGCCCGCTCGTTGGCGCCGGGCATGTAGAGCACAGACCGGCGGGGCCGGAGCAGTTCGTCACTCATCGTCGGGGAGTCCTTTCGGGCACGGGGAACGCGGGAACGGTGGCCGCCGATGTCGAGGCCACGGTCAGAAGCCGTAGAGCGCCTGCAGGTCGGGATCTCGGTCCGCCAACTGGTGGGCCAGCTCGATGATCACCTTGCACTGCTTGACCGAGGCGTCGTCTTCCATCTTGCCGTCGAGCATGATGGCACCGGTCCCGTCACCCATCGCGTCGATCACGCGCTGGGCGTGC
>JBBQLA010000505.1:0-2671 GCA_038327485.1 Acidimicrobiales bacterium | reverse complement strand
GATCGACCTGGTGTGCGACGGCTCGAAGGACGTGTCGCTCGATGGCACGCTGCTTCGCCCCGATGGCACCCACTTCTCCGAGGCCGCCGCCAAGATGGTGTGGAAGTGGGTCCTCCCCTACCTCCAGGGCACCAAGGCCGGCTGACCTCGCGGTCAGGTGATGTCGAGGGAGAGCATGCGGATGGCGTTGCCCCGCAGGATCTTGTAGATCACGTCTTCGGGCAGATGACCCATCATGTCGGTGGCGACCTGTTTGCTGTTCGGCCACGTCGTGTCGGTGTGGGGGTAGTCGGTCTCGAAGGTGATGTTGTCCACCCCGACCTGCTCGAGGCTGTCGAGCCCGTGGCGGTCGCGGAAGAAGCAGCCGTACACCTGGCGGTAGTAGTAGCTGCTGGGCGGCTCGGGAATGATGTCCTTCACGCCGCCCCACGCCCGGTGTTCGCTCCACACGTCGTCGGCCCGCTCGAGGATGTACGGAAGCCAACCGATCTGGCCCTCGCTGTAGGCCAGCTTCAGGGTGGGGAAACGAACCAGCACACCCGAGAACAGGAAGTCGCTGAGCGACGCCATGGCGTTCCCGAAGCTGAGCGTGGCCGCCACCGCGATCGGCGCGTCTCCCGACGTGGCCGGCATCTTCGACGACGAACCGATGTGCATGCACACCACCGTGTTGGTCTCCTGGCACGCTTCGAAGAATGGATCCCAGAAGCCCGAGTGGATGCTCGGCAGACCGAGGTGCGGCGGGATCTCGCTGAAGCACACGGCGTGACAGCCGCGCACCGCGTTCCGACGGACCTCCGCCGCAGCGAGATGGGCATCCCAGAGCGGGATGATCGGCAGCGGGATCAGTGCGCCACCGGAATCGCCGCACCACTCCTCGACCATCCAGTCGTTGTAGGCGGAGATGCAGGCGAGGCCGAGGTCGCGGTCCTTGGCCTCGGTGAAGGTCTGGCCACAGAAGCGAGGGAAGGATGGGAACGACAACGACACGTCGACGTGGTTGTCGAACATGTCCTTCACCCGGGCCGTGGGGTCGTAGCAACCAGGGCGCATCTCGTCATAGGTGATGGGAACGGCGGTCATGTCGTCGCGATCGAAGCCGACGGCGGCCACGTGACGCTTGTTGATGTAGACGAGGTCCTCGAAGACCCAGCAGTCACCTTGGGGCCCGTCGGGGTCATAGGTCTGCTCGTAGGTCCCGCCACCGATGTGGCGCATGGTTCCGATGCCCCGACGCTCCGAGCGAGGTCCGCGGTCGCGGTACTTCTTGGGCAACCAGGTCTGCCACAGGTGCGGCGGCTCGACCACATGGTCGTCAACGCTGACGATCATGGGGATTTCGTAGCCGGGCGAGTGGGTCGCCACGGTGGGATCTTCGATCGTCGTCACCACGTGCTCCTGACAGAATCTGACGGGTCGTCAGATTCTACTGCACGGTCCTCGAAGGCGACCCCTACTGAACGCCGAGCTCGCTCTGGCCGTTGGTGGTCCACCAGCTGGCGGTCAGCTTCATCGGGCGGCCCAGCGACATCGGCATGATGGTCTCGAAGGTGCGCTTGTAGCCGGTGTGGGCGATGAGCCAGCTGTCGCCGACCTTGCGATAGCGATCCTCGTAGAAGCCGGCGCCGGTCAGGTAGAAGTCCCACTCCACGTCGACGTTCACGTCCTCCATGGCCCAGACGCCGATGGCTTCGGTGGGCGACACCAGGTCGATCTCGGGATGATGCATGCGGTGCGAGGTGTGAAAGGCGTCGCGACTCATGTTGGTTCGCATGAAGTCGACGATGGTGTCGCGTCCCTCGTAGTGGTACTTGCCGCCGCTGTATGCGGCCGTGGCGTCTTCGGTGAACAGCTCGCGCATCTCGTCCCACCGCTTCTGGTCGAGGCAGCGGACGTAGGAATACTTCACGGCCTTGATGGCTTCGAAGGTGAGGAGTTCCTCGAGCGAGGTGGGAGCGGTCATGGCACGGACTCTAGAGTTTTCGTCCTATGACTGAGCCCGATCCGAAACTCGCCGTCATCTGTCCCGGCCAGGGCTCGCAATCGCCGGGCATCGGGCTGCCGTGGCGAGGCGAGCCCGTGTGGGAACTGGTCGTCGAGGCCTCCGACGCCACCGGAGTCGACGTCGCCCGCCTGCTCACCGAGGCCGATGCCGACGAACTGCTGGACACCGCCAACGCGCAACTGTCGACGTACGTGATCAGCGTGGTCATCGGCGCGGCGTTGGCCGGACGAGGGCTCGCACCCGGCCACGTCGCCGGCCACAGCCTGGGCGAATACTCGGCGCTGACAGTGGGCGGCTGGCTCCCGCTCACTCAGGGTGCCGAGCTGGTGTGGGCGCGAGGCCTGGCCATGCGGATGGCGTCGGCCGAGCGGGTCGGGACCATGGCGGCGATCATCGGGCTCGACCCTGCGACCGTGGCCCGCTTGTGCGCAGCGGCCGACGGTGAGGTGTGGGTCGCCAACGACAATGCTCCCGGCCAGGTGGTGATCGCTGGTGATCCGGCGGCCATCGAGGCGGTCGGGGCGGCGGCCGAGGCCGAGGGCGCCCGCTCCCCCATGGCGCTGCAGGTTGCCGGGGCCTTCCACACGCCGTTCATGTCGTCGGCACGCGAGCCGTTGGCGGCTGCGCTCGCGCGCGTGACCTTCGTGGCGGGTGCGGCCACACCGT
>JBBQLA010000504.1:0-2680 GCA_038327485.1 Acidimicrobiales bacterium | reverse complement strand
CGCGCCTTGGTCGACACGATGATCTCGTCGACCAGGTGGCGCTCGAGCTCCCGGTCGACCGCGGCCATCGGGTCGACGCAATGGACCCGACCGGTGGCCCGGACGCCGTCGCGATCGAGCCGGGCCAGCACCACGTCGAGGCGCTCGCAGCCGTCGCGCTCGATCGCGTCTGCATCGGCGGCCTCCAGCGATACGAAGCCGTACATGCTGAGTCCGCCGAGGTCGGCGTACATGGGTATGCGCAACGGCACGACGAACCGCACGGTGTGACCGGCCGCCGCGCGAGCGAGGACCGTGTCGTAGAGCTCCTCCGAGCGCAGTGTCTCGTTGGCGACGATGAGGACTCGAGCCATGTGCATCGGCCTTCCGTGGGAGCAACGGGCGAACCGCAGGTGCGGCGCCATGTGACCGTCGGCTATGACATTTGTCATAGTAGCGCGTGCCACCGCGCCCTCTACGTCGGCCCGGAACATTTCACGAGAGCTGCCACACCCCGGGTTGGCTGAGGTCGAACACGACGCCGTCGGGGCCCTCGTACTTGAACTCCCCCTTGATGGGGCCGTCGTGCGGAATGCCCAATGCCGCATCGATGTCGTCGCGTGCCCGACAACCAGCCGACTCGACCCGCGAGGCGACCTCGTCGACGTCGTCGACCTCGAACCCGATGTGATGCAGGCCGCGATATCCGATGCCCCGCTCGACGCCCGCCGCCTCGTCGGTGATGAACTGCAAGATCGCGAGGTTGATCGTGCCGTCGGAAAGAATGTGCCCGTGGCCCCAGATGCCTTGGGCACTGCGCACCTTCGTGAACTCGAACGTGTCGATGTAGAACTGCGCGGTGCGGTCGGGATCATCGGTTGCGATCGCGAGATGACGAAGCTTGGCCATGGTGGTCCTCCCCGTGGACGAGGCCGATGGTACCCCGACCGTTCAACGCGACAGTGCGGAAGTCACTTCACGATCGTGAGCGTGATCGTGCCACTCGGGTGCAACGTGCAGGCGCTCGTGTAGCTCCCGGTGCTCACCGCGCGCTGGGTCATGGTCTCGGGCGGGCCGACGTAGAACGTGCCGAGGTCGTAGCCGACGTCGTCGTTGTTCACGAAGCGGATCACCTGACCGACGTGCATCACGAGTGGGCTCGGCAACAGCGTGGTCTGCCCGCCGAGCTTCGACGCGCCCGACGGGATCGTGAAGGCAAGATCGGCATGGGTGCTCGAGTCGACGGCTTGGCCCCGCGGCGCCGACGAGGGGCTGTTGGAGCAACCGAGCAACAGCACCGCAGCGAGCAGGACCATCGCGGCGACGAGCAGGCCGCATCTGGCGCGCGGACCCCACCACCACGGACCGACCTGGGTGCCGATCATCGCGACGCACCGAGCAGCCGAGCATCGTGAACGTCGACCGCGACCGCGAGGCCATCGTGCTCGGCGAGCCACGCGCGATTTCGATGGTGGAGATCGTCGGTGTCGTCGTAACGGTTCAACAGCACGGTCAACGGCAAGCCGCTCAGCGCGCCGCTCGCCAGACGAACTGCGTTGATGGTGCCGAGGCCGGCGTCGGCCACGAGCACGACCGCGTCGGGCGCGAGCGAGCGCACGTACGCGGCGGAGTCGGCGTCGTGGGTCATGGGTGATCGCACACCACCGACGGTCTCGACGAGCCCGAGGTCGACCGCGCCGTCCCAATCGAGCTCGCGCAGCAGATCGGCGAGCCCGAAGGCCGCACGTCCGAGCACGTCCGAGGCCATCGGCGGGGCCATCGCCCGCTCGTACCACCGCTGCGGCGGACAGACGGCGAACGGCGAATCGTCCGTGGCGGCGGCGAGCAGGTGCGCGTCGGTCGCGTCGTGGGTCAACGGGTCGCGGCCTGCGACTTCGTCCATGGCAAAGGATTGCACGGGCTTGCGCCCCCGCACACGCGCCCCGCGAGCGCGAGCGTCGGCCAGCAGCGCACATGACGCCCAGGTCTTGCCGACACCCGTGCCAGTTCCGACGATCGCGACGAGGCGAGCGGGTCTCACGGCGCGAGGCCGAGCTCGGCCAGCGCATCGAGCAGCTGCGTGATCATCTCGTCGGTGTGGGCAGCCGACAACGCGATGCGCAGCCGCGACGTTGCGGGCGGCACGGTCGGCGGCCGGATCGCCGGGACGAAGATGCCACGGTCGAGCAGCGACTGTGCCGCATCCACGGCAACGGACTCGTCGCCTAGCACGAGCGGGATGATCGGAGATGGATGCGCCGCTCGAACACGGCCGATGCTCAGCCGGAGGCGAGCGACGAGCTCGTCACCCTCGGCCGACATGACCACGCGCAGCGCAGCAAGACCGGCCGATGCGTCGGCCGGGGTCAGCGCCGTGGTGAAGATGAACGACCGCGCGCGATTCACCAGGAGCTCGATGATCGAGCGAGAGGCGACCACCCAACCGCCGAGTGAGCCGAGCGTCTTCGACAGGGTGCCCACGCGCACCACGTCGAGACCGTCGAGCAGCGGTACCTCGGGCCCCAGGACCGAGTGCGCCTCGTCGAGCACGAGCATCGACGCGTTGCGCACGCACAACGCTGCGAGCGCGTCGAGCCGTGCGACGTCGCCGTCCATCGAGAACACCACATCGGTGACGACCAGCGTGCGGCCGGGCGTCGCTGAGAGCAGCTCGTCGAGCTGCTCGATGTCGTTGTGTCGG
>JBBQLA010000503.1:0-2682 GCA_038327485.1 Acidimicrobiales bacterium | reverse complement strand
CTTTGCCGGCCTCGCCGGCATGGGCGACCTCATCGCCACGTGCGCCTCGCCGCAGAGCCGCAACCGTCACGTGGGCGAGCAGTTGGGCAAGGGATCGACGATCGACGAGATCATCGCGGCGATGAACATGGTCGCCGAGGGTGTGAAGACGGCTCGGGTCGTGATGGAACTGGCCGACGAGTTCGGCATCGACATGCCCATCTCGTCGGAGGTGAAGGCGGTGTGCCACGACGGCGCCACGGCCGAGGAGGCCTACCGGGGCCTGGTCCGACGCCAGACCGGTATCGAGCACCACCACTACTCGTTCTGAAGCGCTCGGCGGGGCCCGTCTTCTTCGTCACTGGACCTCACGATTAGCGTGGCCGAATGCCCGAACCCAGGTTTCCCCTCGCCACCGTCGCGGCCGGATGGGTGGCCGAGATCGACGGGGGAGGAGTGCTCGATCCGACCGGTGCGTCGTGGACGGCTCGCTGGTGGGTGGCCGAGGGCGACGCCTGGCGCGAACCCTCGACCGAGCCAACGGTGCGAACTCGGCTGATCGACGAGATGGGCGTTGTCGAGACGGCGGTTCGCGTGGCATCGGGAGATGTCGTGTCGCGTGCCCGGGCGTTCGTGCCGGCCGGAACATCGTCCGCCGCGATCGGCATCGACATCGTCAATGACACCCCCATTCCTGTGGCGGTCGCCGTGGTCATCGGACCGGTCCGCCACGCCGAGCTCCGGGGCGAGACGCTGTCGGTCGATGGGCAGGTGATCGTTCGGTTCGCCCGGCATCCCTCTCGCTGGGGTGGCGCGGCCACCCTCAATGAGTTGGCGACGGTCGTGACGCCCGAGGGTGACCCCCACGGGGAGATGCACTTCGATGCCGGTGGCTGGGTGGCGGTCGTGACGCCGGTTCCGCACCAGGCATCGCTCGAGTACGTGGTCGGCCTCGACACCGGCGAGAACTACCCGGTGCCGCCATCGGCTGAGCAGGTGGCATCGGGATGGTCGAGCCACGCCGAACGAGGCGCCCGCATCGAGCCGGCCGATCCCAACGACGCTGCGGCGCTCCGCCGCGGTCGTGCCGTTCTGGCCGGTCTCCTTCTCGACGACTCCACCCCACTCGCCACGGTGGCAGCGGTCGGACGCGCCGCCGTCCGGCTCGGCTGGGACGATCAGGCGACCCTTGCCGCCGGGCTGTTGGCTGATGCCCAGGACGGTCGCGGATTCATCGGTGATCCTGAGACGACGGTGTCCGCCATCGACGTGTGGGCCGGCCGCTGGCGACTCGGCGCCTCTCCCGACGAGATGGAGCCCGCACTGCTTCCCCTCGCCTCGGCCGCCATTGCGTTGACTCGTAGGAGCGGTCTGCGGCGGGTGGTGCCGTCCTTCAGCGATTCGTCGGGGGCGTTGAGGGCCGCCGCATCGGTGGCCGATTCGCTCGGGCAGTCGAGCCTGGCTCGCGGGCTGCGACACGCCTCGGGTGCGGCTCAGCCGCTGGTCCCGTCGTCGCCGTCGATGGTCGGACCGTGGGGAGTGGCCCACTGCGACGATGGCTCGGTCGATGTGGTCGCAGTGGCCAGGGTCGTGTGCGATCTCGTCGACTCGCTCGTGGCCGACCGGGGCATCGACATCTCGCTGGTGCAGGGCTGGCAGGTCGATCAGGCCGGTACCGCGGTGGAGTGTCACGCAGTGCCCACCTCTGCCGGCCTGGTGTCGTTTGCGATTCGTTGGCACGGCCGACGCCCGGCGCTGTTGTGGGAGGTCGCACCGTGGCCTGATCGTGAAGCGGCCACCCTGCGCACACCGGTGTTGGACCCCGCGTGGTCGACAACGACAGTCGAGGGCGATGCGCTCCTGGCGGAACCCGAAGGGATCGGCACGAGCATCGTCAACGCCACCCTGGACGTGTTGTCGGAGACCGTCGTGTTCGACGGCCCGGCCGAGGGCGACTCGTTCGGCTGAGTGTCCTCGGCCTGGCGGCGGTCAGCCGACGTTGCGACCCGGCAGGCGAACCTCCGCGGCCGGGAAGGTCACGGGGAGCACCGATCCATCGGACTCGCGGCGCACTGTGTAGCCGTCCTCATCGATCCGCTCGACGCTGAACCCACGGGCCCACCCGTGATCGAACCGTCGTTGCACCTCGATGGCCGTGCCGGGGGAGAACTCCTCGACGTCGGAGTGATCGGCGCTGGATTCCATGGCTCCATGGTGGCGGACGGCGAGACGTGCGCAACCGCGCGTTGGTGAACTCCAGGTAAAGAAGTTTCACTCTCGCTTCGCGAAGTCGACAACTCCACCCGTCGACAACCCGCGCCCTGGAGTACCTTGTGACCTTCGGCGGGAGCCACAGTGTTGCGAAGGGCGTGGAGTGAACAAGGTGATCCGCACGTGAACGCACCACCGACCGACGATTGGCGTGGTGCCGCTGCCATTACCGCGGTCTTGGCCACGGTCTATCTCGTCGGGGTGGGGATCATTGTCGTGCTCGCTGCTGCGTTTGCCGGGCACTCGACAGCGGTGACGAAACCGAAGCCCACGGTGCTCAGCGAGTCCCTCTCGGAGTGGGCGATCACGGGCGATTCCACGGTCCGGGCGGGCGACGTGACCTTCCGAGTGACGAATGGAGGCACTGTGGATCACGAGATGCTGGTGCTCAAGACAGATGTCGCTCCAGGCCAGTTGCCGATCACCGACAGC
>JBBQLA010000502.1:0-2694 GCA_038327485.1 Acidimicrobiales bacterium | reverse complement strand
CTCCTCAGGGAAGTGGGTGCCGTTCATGTCGGAGAACCGGCGAGTGGTGGTCGGGTTCAGCACTTCGACGATGCCCGGCAGGATCGGCGTGTCGCATCCCAGTTCGGCGAGTTCGTCGACCATTCGGAAGTACCCGTCGGGGTCGAAGAAGAACGTGGTGATCCCGAAGTCGGCCGACTCGAGCTTGGCCGCCAACGTGCGTCGATCCGATGCCCGGTCGGCCGATCGCGGATGCACCTCGGGGAAGGCCGCCACCGCGATGGCCATGTCGGAGCGCGACCGCACCAGATCGACCAACTCGCTGGCGTAGGTGAAGTCACCGACCGCCGGGCCACCGTCGACGGGAGGGTCGCCGGCCAGGGCCAACACATTGGCGATGCCACTGGCGACGTAGTCATCGATGAGCGATTCGAGCTCTGCGGTGGTGTGGCCGATGCACGTCAAGTGCGGCATGGCGGGGAACGTGTTGGCCTCGTTGATGCCGATGACCAGATCACGAGTGAGGTCGCGAGTGGACCCTCCGGCGCCGTAGGTGACCGAGACGAACGACAGATCAATGGCGGTGAGCTCATCGATGGTCCGATGGAGCTGCGCTATGCCGTCGGGCGTCTTGGGCGGGAAGAATTCCACCGAGCGGGTCTGGCCTGCGGCCAACAGATCAGGGATGCGCTCCACGGTCAGATCAGCCGCTTCGCGTGCGCCGCTTCGGCGGCATCCACCGTGTTCGACATGAGCAACGCCCGGGTCATCGGACCGACACCACCGATGCGCGGCGACAACCACCCGGCGACCTCGGCCACCTCGTCCGCCACGTCGGACAACACCTTTCGACCATCGAAGCTCACCCCGGCGGCGACCACTGCAGCGCCCGGCTTCACCATGTCAGCGGTGATCAGCGCCGGGACCCCGACCGCTGCGACCACCACATCGCCGGTTCGGGTGTACGCACCCAGGTCGGCCACGCCGGTGTGCACCACGGTGACTGCGGCATTGGCATCGGGCCGCTTCAACGCCAACAAGTTGGCCAAGGGACGTCCGATGGTGAACCCTCGACCGACGACCACCACGTGCTTGCCAGCCACCGAGACATCGTGATGAGCCAGCAATCGAAGGATCCCGGCGGGGGTGCAAGCCAACGGAGCCGGGCGACCCATGACCAGCCAACCCAGGTTCACCGGGTGCAGTCCATCGGCGTCCTTGGCCGGATCGACGTGAAGGATCGCCGCCTCGTAGTCCAGGCCGGACGGGAACGGGTACTGGACGATGAACGCATGGATCTCGGGATCATGGTTCATCACCTCGATCGCCACCACGACGTCGTCGAGAGACGCCGTCGCCGGCAACCCGATCTCTCGGGTGTGCAGACCGAGCTCAGCCGCATCGGCGTGCTTGGAGGCCACGTAGCGATGGCTGGGCCCATCGTCGCCGACCAGGATCGTGCCGAGACCCGGGGTCACCCCGCCCGCCGCGAGTGCCGAAATCCGCCCGACGAGCTCGTCCTTCACCGCGGCCGCGGCTGCGTTGCCATCCAGCGTGATCGCAGTCATGAGCCAGATTGTAGATGCGGGTGTGGTCGGACCCATCGGCCGGTTCTACGGTGCGGTCATGGACGTCACCTCCGTCGTGTTCGACATCGGCAACGTGTTGGTGCGTTGGGACGTGCGGGCCTTGTACCGCACCGTGTTCGACGACGTCGACGAGATGGAGCGATTCCTGCAGGAGGTGTGGACCCCCGCCGAGAACGATCGCTGCGATCGCGGAGAGCCCTTTGCCACGGTGATCGCCGAGACCATCTCCCGTCACCCGCAGTACGCCGGCGAGATCGCCCTGATGTGGGACCGGTGGATCGAGACCATTCCTGGCCCGGTGCCCGGCACCAACGAGATCCTCGTCGAGCTGGCCGACGCCGGCGTCCCGGTGTTCGCGTTGAGCAACTTCTCGGCGGAAACGTTCCCGTTGATTCGCGACGCTCACCCGTCGTTCGAGCGGTTCAACGACGTCGTGCTGTCGGGCGAGCACGCCCCGCACGCCAAGCCCGACGCGGCCATCTTCATGCGGCTGTTGGAACGCAACGGCCTGACGGCCGCGTCGACGCTGTTCATCGACGATGCGCCCGCCAACGTCGATGCAGCCGCCGCACTTGGGTTCCACACCGTGTTGTTCACTGACGCCGAAGCGCTGCGAGGAACCCTGGTCGAGCTCGGATTGCTGGACCGCTGACGAGTCAGTGCGTGGCTCACGAGTCAGTGCTTGAAGTGCCGCTCCGCGGTGAAGACCATTGTCATGCCGGCGTCGTTGGCCGCATCGATGACCTCCTGATCACGAATCGAGCCCCCCGGTTGGATGACTGCGGTGGCACCGGCGTCGGCCGCCACGTCCAGCCCGTCACGGAACGGGAAGAACGCGTCCGATGCGCACGCGCCGCCGACACCCCGACCCGCGGCCTTTTCCGTCGCGATTCGACCAGCGTCGACCCGGTTCTGCTGTCCGGCGCCGATGCCGACCGCCTGGCCGTCCTTCACCAGCACGATGGTGTTCGACGTGACCCGCGCGGCGATCCGCCACGCCAGCGTGAGGTCGGTCCACTCGGCGTCGGTGGGTTGGCGGTCGGTGACGACGGTCCAACCATCACGATCGACCGACACCACATCGGAGGTCTGCACCAGCAGGCCACCCTCGATGGTACGGATGTCG
>JBBQLA010000501.1:0-2706 GCA_038327485.1 Acidimicrobiales bacterium | reverse complement strand
GTCGCTGGTGTAGATCATGTCGGTCGCTTGGCCGAGCGACATCCGGCCGATGTGCGGGAGATCGTGTTCGCGGTCGGCGGTGTCCGGGTCGTCGAGCAGCGCCTGCACGGCGTCGGTCTGGGTGCGCCAGGCACCGACGGGATCGTCGTCGACCGACGGACCTGCCGGCAAGGCGATGCCGGTCGCTCCGTCGAGGAACGCGGGGAACCACTCGACGAGGTGACGCACGACGTCGCGCGCGACCCAGCCCTCGACCGGCGCAGGCCGGTCCCACGACGCCGGAGCGGTGCCCTCGACCGTCGCGGTGAACGCACCGGCGATGCGCCGGTGCTCGTCGGCCGGGTGGCTCACCGGAGCCCCGCGACGAGCGCGTCGAGCTTGGCGTAGCCCTCGTCGATGCCGGTCTCCATGCCGGAGGCCAGCCACTGGTCGCGGCCCGCGAAGCTGTCCACCAGCGACTCCACGTGCAGCCGGGTGCGGCCGCCGCCCAGGTCCTCGAACCGCAAGGTCTCGAGCGCCACGTGGTCGGGCTGACCGTCGAAGGTGAAGGTCTGCACGATGACGTCATCACCGACCTCGTGAAAGCAGCCGTGGAAGCCGTACTCGACGCCGTCGCGTCGCGCGACGTAACGCCAGCGACCTCCCGTCGTGGGGTCCCAGTCGAGGATCTCGGTGTCCATCCCGTTCGGCCCGACCCAGCGGGCGAACAGCACGGGATCGGTGTGGGCCCGCATCAACTCCGCCGGCGTGGCCTCGAAGTCGCGGGTGATCCGGATGATCGGCACGGTGGGATCGGCCTCGATCGAGACCTGGTAGCGGTTGCTCGTGGTGGTCATGACGCTGCTCCTTGTTCGAGGTGGCGGTCGGTGGGTCGTTCCTCGCCGCGCATCTCCGCGAGGACGGCATCGAGGCGGTCGTAGCGCTGCTCGGCCTGGTGGCGGTACCGCTCGATCCACACGGTCACCAGATCGAAGACGTCGGCCTCGAGGTGACACGGCCGCCGCTGAGCGTCCTTGCTCTGGCTGACCAGGCCCGCGTCGGCGAGCACCTTGATGTGCTTGGACACCGCTTGGACGGAGACGTCGTAGGGATCGGCCAGGTCGCCCACGGTGGCGTCGCCGGCTGCGAGGCGGGCCACCATGTCGCGCCTTGTCGGGTCGGCGAGGGCGCCGAAGATGCGGGACAGCGGGTCGTCGGCCACGACGACCTCCTTACTCAACTGAACGGTTGAGGAGAAGCTAGGCCGCCGAGATGACCATTGTCAACGAGTTGGTTGAAGAGCGCGATCGCGACCGTCGGGTCGGACTGGATCGGGCGTGATCGGGCGTGACGCGGTGCTCAGGCGTCCGTCGCGGCGGGTCGCTTCGGCCAGAACGGCTTGCGCAGTTCGCGCTTGAGGACCTTCATGGCCCCGGACAGGGGGAGCGGTTCGGCGCGGAAGTCGATCGACCGCGGGACCTTGAAGCCGGCGATCGTCAGGCGGGCGTGCGCCTGGATCTCGCCGGCCGTCAGCGTCACTCCCGCGTTCGGCACGACGATGGCGTGGACCTCCTCACCCCACACGTCGTGGGGGATACCGATCACGGCCACCTGCGCGACGCCCGGATAGCTGGCGATCGCGTTCTCGACCTCGATCGAGTACACGTTCTCGCCGCCACTGACGATCATGTCCTTCACGCGATCGACCAGGAAGAGGTAGCCCTCGTCGTCGAGGTAGCCCTCGTCGCCGGTGTGGTACCAACCGCCCTTGAAGCTCTCGGCGGTCTTCTCCGGGCGGTGCCAGTACTCACGCATGAAGTTGCCGCCGCGAGCGCACACCTCACCGGTCGAACCCGCCGGCAGCGCGTTGCCGTCCTCGTCCTGGATGCTCAGGTCCACGCCGAACACCGTGCGCCCCGCCGAGCGCAGGTTCGGCCCACCCCGGCGATGGTCATCGGCGGTCAGGAATGTGAGCACCGACGAGCACTCCGTCATCCCGTAGCCCTGCCACAGCTGGGTGGCGGGCAACTCGCGCATGATCCGCTCGAGCAAGGCGCCCGGCATCGGCGAGGCGCCATAGACCAGGTCGCGCAGCGAGCTCAGCTTCTCCGGCGTGAAGTCCGGGTGCTGGAGCACCATGGCGATCATCGTCGGGACCATCATCGTCCAGTCGACCTGGTGGCGTTCGATGGTGTCGATCACCGTCGACGGGTCGAACAACGCAACGAAGACGGAGGTGGCGCCGATGGCGGGAATCCCGAGGATCCCACCCATCGACGCGGCGTGGAACATCGGCGTCTGGTGCAGGTACACCCGGCTCTCGTTGAAGTCGAGCGCGACGCCGATGTGGTAGAGGTTCAGGAGTTCGGCCCGGTTGTCGAGCAGCACGCCCTTCGGCACGCCGGTGGTGCCACCCGTGTACATGAGCACGACCGGCGCGTCTTCCTCCGGCTCGGCCGGAACCACCGGATGACCCGACGCGATGAGGTCCTCGTAGCGGATGTCGTGGGGCACGTCGGCGTCACCGATCAGCACGATGTGCTCGATGGCCAGGTCGCGCCGCACCGCGCTGATGCTGCGGATCAGCGGCTCGGCGAAGAGGGCATCGACGAACACGACCTTGGTACCCGAGTCCGCCAGGATGAACTGCAGCTCCTTGCCGGCGAGGCGCAGGTTGAGGGGGTTGATGATGCCGGCCCCCAGGAACCCGGCGTGGTAGAGCTCGAG
>JBBQLA010000500.1:0-2727 GCA_038327485.1 Acidimicrobiales bacterium | reverse complement strand
ATCGACGTGGCGAACGCAACGGTCAGTAGCGAGCAGCTCGACGACCGCTCGGGCGATTTTCCCCGGATCAACGAGGCGTTCACCGGCCTGCCCCATCGCTACGGCTACGTGGCCGCCGTCGCCGGCGGCCCCGATTCGATCGCCTTCGACGGCGTCGTCAAGTGGGATCTCGAGTCGAACACCGAGCAGCGTCACTCCTACGGCGACTCTGTGCTGGCGGGCGAGGCCGTGTTCGCACCCGACCCCGCCCGCGACCGCGAAGACGGAGGCTGGTTGCTGAACTTCGTCACCGACAGGTCATCGCAGGAGACCTCGCTGGTGGTGCTGGACGCCGCCGACCTGGCTGCGGGATCGGTGTGCGAAGTGCAGCTCCCTCGCCGGGTTCCTTTCGGCTTCCACGGCAACTGGATGGCTGGACTGCAGTCCAGCTGACCGGCAGAGTTCAGCGAGGGGCCAAGTCACGCACGGCTTGGGCCACGTCATAGCCGAACGGCAGCAGGGCCAGGGCGGGCGTGGTGACGCCGTTCTCGACGTAACGGCCGATGTGCTCCCGGCAGGCCTCAGGGGAGCCCCACACGATGATCTCGTTGACCACCGACTCGGGGATGGCCGCCAATGCTCCCGTGCGGTCACCCTCGCCCCACAGCCTCCACATCTCCGCCAGACGATCCTCGCGACCCAACCACCGGTGGAACTCCGCGTACACCGCCACGTTGAGGTACGCGGCAATCGCGTAACGGCCGTACGCCATCACGGTGTCCTTGTCCTCGATCGGCGCCACGAAGATGCGGGCGACGACCTCCTTGGGCGACCCGTCGACGCTGGCGGACTGGACGATCGGGGCGACGATCTTCACGTCGTCAGCCGACAGCCAGTTCACGATCGCCCCGTCGGCTTCGCGGCCGGCCAGCCGCAACATGCCCTCCCGCAACGCTGCGACCAGGATCGGGACCGGCTCGGTGACCGGCACGCCGAGCTTGAAGCTGCGCACCGCGAACCGGCCGTAGTCGCGGGTGACCTTCTCGCCGGTGAGCGCATCCTTCATGAAGCGGACCATGGCCTGGGTCTGCTGGTAGGGCTCGGTGAACGGAATGCCGTTCCAGCCCTCGACGATCACGTTCGACGACGATCCGAGGCCGAGGACGACCCGCCCGGGCGCCACCGAGGCCAGCGATGCCGTCGACTGAGCGAGGCACGCGGGGCCCCGGGTGTACGCCGGAACGATGGCCGTACCGAGACGGAGTGACGGCGCCCACTGCGACGCCAGGACCAGCGGAGTGAAGGCATCAGCACCATTGGCCTCCGACGACCACGCATCGGTGTATCCGAGATCCGCGAGTTCCTTGATTCGGTCGCGTTGTTCCCCCAGCGCGCGGTCGTCGAAGGGGATCGTCATGCCGTAGCGCTTCATGGTGAACTCCTCAGTCTCGGGATTCCCGAACGATGGCGGTCTGGCTGGCCGTGGCGAGCAACGTTCCGTCGGTGGCCCACAGGTGCACGAGCCCGTGACCGAACCCGTTTCGGATGCCGTGGATACGGATGTCGAGCAGCACCCAGTCAGTGGGAACCACGTTGATGATGCGCAGGGTGTTGTCGAGGCTGTTGGCCTGGGTCCACTCTCCCAGCGTCTGGCTGATCCCGTACGGGACGTAGTCGCCGAGCACCGCCAGGGCCGCTCCGGAGATCTCGATCTTGGGCATCCGAATCCACAGCGCGGCGGTGCCGTCGGCCTGGCCCACGCCCCCCGCCAGGTCGTCCCACTGGCGGCCTTTGGCGATTCGCATCTCGAGGCGCTCCATCAGCGACCCGGGCAGCGCCCATCGATTGGTGCGGACGACGCTCTCGTCGGGGCCGGGGACGGCGGGCCTCGTGGCCCACTGTCCTTCGTAGCGAACCGGCCGTTCGCCCAGCCCGGCGTTGACCGTCAGGATCTCGCGATCACCGACGTACCCGACCACTCGAGCCTGACTGGTGTAGCGGCCCGACGATGCGACGGTGACGTCGATCTGCATGACCTCGCCGACAGTGGCAAAACTCAGATACTGCGCCGTCGCCCACACGACCGGGCGGCCGAGGCATCGCTCCATGGCCACGATGGCGGCACCCAGAGCACATCCACCGAAGAGGAAGTTGCCGCCAGTGGCGATGCCGACCGTGACCGGCAACGCGAACGACGCCGGGTCATCGGTCGCCGCCAGCCCGAGAAACTCTCCCGTATCCACGACGCCGGAGCATAGGAGGCGCTGAGACCTCGCGAGTCGGGGTCACGCCGCCTCATCGAGTGGCCGTTTGAAGAAGAACGCTTCGAACTTCTCCTGCTGATCAGCGATGACCGAGACGAGCTCCCACCGCTCCTCCCCCAACACGTTGAGGATCTGTTCTCGTGTCAGCCATTCGCCTCGAAAGCTCAGCTTCGAGTTGTGGATGGCCAGATGCATGTATTCCCACCGCAGTCCAGGCATCCGAGGATCGTAGGGAGCGCGACCTGGGCCGCGTCGCCGAAATGAGATGCGCGCCCGAGGGACCCGAGGCGATTTCGCAGATATGGTCGGGCCATGACTGATACCCCGTGGCTCGGTGACACCTGCTCGCTCGTGGATGCCTTTCGTGCTGGTGACCGCTCGCCCGTGGAAGAACTTGAGGCCAGCCTGGCTGCCATCGAGTCGAGCCAACTCAACGCCTTCACCCACGTCGATGCGGAAGGAGCCCGGGCAGCGGCCGCAACCG
>JBBQLA010000499.1:0-2740 GCA_038327485.1 Acidimicrobiales bacterium | reverse complement strand
GCTTGCGGCGACGGGAGGCACAGCGACGCTGTCCCGATGTGGTGATCGTCGAACATGACCTCGATGCCGAGGCCCGTGCCTTCGATCGGGTGGTCCGGGTCCTCGATGACATCGCCCCACGTATCGAGATCTCCCGACCCGGGGTGTGCGCCATCCCCACCCGTGGGCCGAGCAGGTACTTCGGGGGAGACCAGGCCCTGGCGCAGCGGGTCAGCGAACTGGTCGGTGCCCAGCTCCCCGACCCATCGGGAGCAGGCGTGGGGATCGCCGATGGTCCGTTCCCTGCCACCTTGGCGGCGCTGCGAAGCCTCGTTCGGCCGGGGTCGCCGCCGGCGGTGATCGCCATCGGGGAGAGCCCGACGTTCGTGGCGTCGCTGTCGGTGGGGGTGCTGTCATCGCCGGGACCGTGCCCGGCGGAGTTGGTCGACGTGTTCGGCCGGTTGGGGTTGCATCGACTCTCCGACGTGGCTGCGCTCGGTGCAGCCGACATGTTGGCCCGCTTCGGCCACGACGGGACCCGAGCTCATCGTCTGGCGTCAGGGCTCGACGAACGTCCACCGCTGTTGGCCGACCCGCCGGCTGATCTGGCGGTCGCCATCGACCTCGACCCGCCGGCCGAGCGAGTCGATCAGGCCGCCTTCGCCGGAAAGGCGTTGGCCGACCGTTTCATCGATGCCCTCTCGGCGCGCGGTCTCGCCGCCAGCCGAGTGGTGGTCACGGCCCGCACGACCGGCGAGGCGGTGATCGAGCGGGTGTGGCGTGACGACGGGTCACTCGGTGCGGTGGCCATTGCGCAGCGCATCCGGTGGCAGCTGGACGGGTGGTTGTCGCGCCCTCATGCCGTGCAGCGCGGTGGGGTGTGTCGCATCGAGCTCCGACCCGACGACGTCCGACCCGCCACCGGCCGCCAGGAAGGCTTCTGGGGAGGGGCCGACGGGCGTGACGAGCGGGCCCGCCGGGTGGCCACTCGATTGCAGGCGATGGTCGGTGGTGAGTCGGTGCGCATGCCCGAACCCAGAGGGGGTCGCAGCCCATCCGAACAGGTCCAACTGGTGCCGATCGACGCGATTGCTCCGGGTGCGATTGCTTCGGGAGAGCTTCGTGACGGCGCGACGTGGCTCGGGTCGGTCCCCGCTCCGCTGCCGGCGGTCGTGTTCGATCCCGCTCGTCGAGCATCGGTGGTGGACCAGGCGGGCAACGACGTGGCGGTCACGGGCCGCGGGGTGCTCTCGGCAGCTCCCGCCCAGTTGTCGATCGAGGGGAGGCCGTGGTCCCACATCGTGTCGTGGGCGGGTCCGTGGCTCTACGACGAACGGTGGTGGGATGCCACTGCTCATCGTCGTCGAGCTCGGTTCCAGATGGTGACCGAACGTTGCGATGCCCACCTCGTCGCTCTCGAGGCGGGCCAATGGTGGATCGAGGCCACCTACGACTGAGAGCCCACCCACGACTGAGCAAGGCACAATGGGGGTCATGCGAGTACTCGTGGTCGAAGACGAAGTCGCCCTGGCCGAAGGGATCGCCCGCGGGCTGACGGCGGAAGGTTTCGAGGTCGAGGTCCGCCACGATGGCCACGAGGGTTTCGAGGCAGCCCGTGACGGTCACTTCGATCTGATGGTGCTGGACATCATGCTGCCGTCGATGAACGGCTATCGGGTGTGTGCCGCGCTGCGCGAAGAGGAGGTGTGGACGCCGATCCTCATGCTCACCGCCAAGGACGGCGAGTACGACGAGGCCGAGGCGCTCGACACCGGTGCCGACGACTTCCTCTCCAAGCCGTTCAGTTTCGTCGTGCTGGTGGCGCGATTGCGGGCGCTCGCCCGTCGCCGGTCCGACCACAATCTGGCACCGCTCGAGATGGGCGACATGGTGCTCGACGTGATCGCCCGGTCGTGTCGTCGTGGCGACATCGACATCCCGTTGTCACCACGCGAGTTCGCCTTGCTCGAAGCGCTGCTGCGTCATCAGGGTGAGGTCGTGTCAAAGCAGGACCTGCTCGACCGGGTGTGGGGCAGCGAGTTCGAGGGCGATCCCAACGTCGTCGAGGTGTACGTCGGGTATCTGCGACGCAAGATCGACCGGCCGTTCGGGCACAACGACCTCGAGACCGTCCGCGGTGAGGGTTACCGGCTGGGCAGCCCGACCCCCGCCCCGGCCTGACGACGGAGTGAGGCGGATCGTGTCGGCGCTGCGTCGTCTGGCCGGCTCGGTCCGGGTGCGGATCGCCGGGGCCGTGGTGCTGATCTTCGGCATCATGTTGTCCGGCGCTGCGATCGGGCTGGTCCGACAAGTGCAGACCGAGCTGATCAACGATGTCCAGGTCCGCAACCTGGCGGTCACGCAAGCCCTGAGCGACGCGCTGTCGTCGGGGCGGGTCTCGCCCTCGGTGTTGGTGAACACGCCGGCGCAGTTCGAGGCCGAGATGGCCGGCCGGTCCGATGTGGCCATGTTGCGCGAGGGCATCACCGACAGCTTCATCTCGGCGGAAGGTCCCGCCGTCGAGAAGCTCGATGCCACACCGACCGTGTGGGATCGACTTCGCCGGTTCATGGACAGTCGCCTCACCACCCCGCTGTTCGGCAAGCCTGCGCCCGCCGATGTGAGCAGCGATCGGTTCGCGGTCTCGCGGGCGGTGGTGCAGACCCCCAGTGGGGGTCTGACCATCACGGTGGCCAGCCCGCTCGACGGCATCCACCGGACCGTTCGCAGCGTGTCGAACTCGCTCGGCGTCGCGGTGCCC
>JBBQLA010000498.1:0-2753 GCA_038327485.1 Acidimicrobiales bacterium | reverse complement strand
GTGGCCCGACGGCTCGATCCACTGGTTGGAGGGAATCGGCGAGATCACCGTGATCGACGGTCGAGCCGCGGGTGCCGTCGGAGTCACCCAGAACATCGACGCTCGTGTCGGTGCTCAGCAGGCCGAGCGCGAGGCCAGGATGCGCGCCGAAGCGGCTGCCGACATGCTCGAGCGCTTCCACACCCTGGCCGACGAGACCGCATGGACGGTGACCCTCGACGAACTGCTCGAGACGCTCCCTCCGCTGATTGCTGATCTGATGTCGGTCGACACCGTGCGCATCTTGTTGATCACCGCGGACGGCAACTCGCTGGAGGTGCGCGGCGCCACCGGATTTCACGGCGTCTACGAGGACGTGCTGGTTCCGGTCGGTCGGGGAGTGGTGGGACGAGTCGTCGAGTCGCGTCTGCCGGTCGTCGAGCTCGACTTGAGCCAGACCGACGTGCGCAGCCCGGCATTGCGCGCCGAGGTGTCGAGCCTCGTCGGGGTACCGCTGCTGGCCGACGATCGCTGCGTCGGTGTGCTGGATGTGGGGTCACGGGGTCGACGCGAGTTCTCCGACGACGAGGTCGTGTTGTTGCGGGTGGCGGCCCAACGTGTGGCCCGAACGATTGAGCGAACGCGTTTGGCCGCGTTGGAGCTCCGAGCCCAGGAGCGGTTCGAGTTCTTGGCCGAGATCAACCACACGCTCAACGACAAGATGCTGGTCGTCGAATCGATGCGGGCCGTCGTGAATGGCATCGTTCCGAGGCTCGCGGATTGGTGCGCGCTGGTGTTGTTCGGTGACGAGCCGGAGGACGCAGTGTGGGAGGTGGCTCACCGCGATCCCGACAAGACCGAGCTGGTGCGACGGCTCCAGGCCGACTATCCCTTCGATCCCGCTGACACGGTTGGTATCCCTGAACAGGTGCGCGGCGGCGAGACTCAGCTGTACCCCGTCGTCGACAGCGAGCTGATCGATGCCGCGAGCGACGACCCACGTCGGACGGCGCTGTTGCGGGACCTCGCTCCGTGCTCCGCGATGGTCGTGCCCATACGCGGGCCCCACCACGTCATCGGTGTGCTGCAGTTGGTGCGGTCCCATCCCGACCACCCGTACTCGGCGTGGGACGTCGAGCTGGCCGACGAGCTCATCGACCGCATCGGCTCGTCGCTCTACGTCGCCCAGTTGTTCGAAGCCCAGCGAAACATCGCGCGGACGTTGCAGACCAACTTGTTGCCGACGTCGCTGCCGTCGATTCCGGGCCTCGACCTCGCGGTTCGGTACTGGACGCCGCAAGGAACGGCCGAGGTCGGAGGCGACTTCTACGATGTCTTCCCCATCGATCCCGACACGTGGGGCGTGACCATCGGTGACATCTCGGGCAAGGGCATCGGCGCTGCGGCCCTGACCGGGGTCGCCCGTCAGACGATGCGTTCGGCCGCCCGTCACGGTCGGAGCCCCGCCGAGGTGTTGACGTGGCTCCACGATGCACTGCTCGATCAGGCCAAGGAGTTCAACGGGCAGTCGTGCACGGCGATCTGTGGCGTGCTGCGGCGCGGGCCGGGCGGATTCGCGCTGCGACTCGCGCTCGGCGGGCACCCCCAGCCGGTTCACCTCGCCGAGAACCGACCGCCGGCACTGATCGGCGAGTACGGCTCGGTGCTGGGTCTGCTGGCGAACCCCACCTTCCACGAGACCATCGTCGACCTGTGCTTCGGTGACCAGGTCGTGTTGTACACCGATGGCGTCACCGACGTGCCCGGCTCGTCCGCTCTGGGCGACGACGAACTTCTGGAATTCGTGGCCGCTGCCACTGGTGAGTCAGCCATTGAGACGGCAGAGCGACTCGGGGCGGCACTCGACGAGCGGCACGCGTCGGTCTCGCAGCGCGACGACACCGCCATTCTCGTGCTGCGGGTGCACGAGTTGGCGGGCCATGAGCGGCTCCGGTCGCCGAAGTGAGGGAATGAGGAACCATGTTGTTTGGCTTGGAGCCTGATCAGGAGTTCTTCCGTGACACCACGGCGAGATTCCTGGCCGAGAAGACGCCGCCGGCCGAGATCCGCCGGCTGCACACCGACCCGTTCGGCTACGACGAGGGGTATTGGCGGCAGGGAGCTGAGCTGGGCTGGACGTCGCTCCTCGTCGACGAAGCGCACGGTGGAGGTTCGATCAGCCGCAATGGGCTCGTCGATCTCACCCTGGTGGCCTACGAGTTCGGTCGACGCGCTGCTCCCGGCCCGCTGGTCACCACCAACGTGGTCGCGGCGGCACTCAGTGAGGACGGCAGCGACGATCACACCGAGGTGCTGGCCGGCCTGCTCGACGGTTCATCGGTCGCTGCGTGGTGTTACACCGATCGTCGCCCTCATCAGCGACTGGGCGATGTGGCGCTCACCATCGACGTCGATGGTGACGAGCTCGTGCTCAACGGGGTGAAGCGCCCGGTCGAGTCGGCCAACCGTGCCTCGCACGTGTTGGTCACCGGGCGGACCGGCAGCGGGCTGACCCAAGTGCTCGTGCCGTGTGATGCCCCGGGTATTTCGGTGAGCGACCTCGACGGAGTCGACCTCACCCGACGGTTCTCCCAGGTCGGCTTCGAGGGCGTGCGTGTGTCGACCCGTTCGCTGGTCGGCCGCATCGGTGAGGCGGACGACCAAGTGGAGCGGCAACTGCAGATCGCACTCGTGCTCTGCTCGGCCGAATCGGTGGGGGCCATGCAGGTCGGCTTCGACATGACCGTGGAGTACTCGTTCGATCGCTACTCGTT
>JBBQLA010000497.1:0-2757 GCA_038327485.1 Acidimicrobiales bacterium | reverse complement strand
CATCGTGACCCGTCCCACCAACGACCGCTACGCCGCCACGGTGTGCTGCGACGCCGCCGGCAAGCTGCTCGGCATCGTCCGTCTCGAACGGGTTCTCTTCGAGCTCAGCAACTGAGTCTGCGAGCGACGGGGGGCGATTAGGCCGCAGAACGCTCCAGGATGTGCACTCCGCACGCCGAGCCCAACCCGATCACGTGGGCCAAGCCGACGCGGGCTCCCTCGATCTGGCGAGGGCCGGCTTCGCCACGCAGGTGGTGGGCGACCTCCCATACGTTGGCGATGCCGGTGGCGGCGATGGGATGACCCTTCGACTCCAGGCCCCCCGACACGTTGACCGGGAGCCGGCCGTCGCGGAAGGGAGCGCCCGACTCGAAGAAGTCCACCGCGCCGCCGGTCTCGCACAGCATCAAGTTGTCGTAGTGGACGAGCTCGGCCGTGGCGAAGCAGTCGTGCAGCTCGACCAGGTCGAGATCGTCGGGCCCGACACCGGCCTGTTCGTAGGCTTGCGTCGCGGCGAGGCGCGTGAGTGTGTTCACGTTGGGCAGTACCTGGCACCCCTCGTCGTAGGGATCGGAGGTGAGGATCGAGGCCGACACCTTCACCGCCCGACGTTGCTGCTCCAGCGACAGCGTCTTGAGCACGGTGCCGCTCACCACCACCGCCGCAGCGGCGCCGTCGCAGTTGGCCGAGCACATCGGCCGGGTGTTGGGGTACGCGATCATCACGTCGCCCATGATCTGCTCGAGGCTCATGGCCTTCTGGTAGGCCGCCATCGGATTCAGGGTGGAGTGCTGGTGATTCTTCTCGGAGATCTTGGCGAACAGCTCGAAGCTGGTGCCGCCGTAGCGGTGGCCGTACTCCATGCCGATCTGCGCGAACACGCCCGGCATGATGTCGGTGCCGATGCGTCCGTCGATCGGGGCCACTGCGCCGTACCGACCCCGAGGGGTCCACGTCGCGTCGTCCTCCTTGCGGGAACCACCGGCCAGCAGCCCGGCCCCCGCCAACTTCTCGACGCCGACGGCCAATCCGTAGTCGGCCTCGCCGGCTTTGACCGCCATGATCACGGTGCGCAGCGCCGTTGCGCCGGTGGCGCACGCATTGGCGACGTTGTAGACCGGGATGCCGGTCTGGCCGATCTGCTTCTGCAGTTGCTGGCCGATGCCGTTGGCTGCCCCCATCAGGTTGCCGGCCGCGATGACGCCGATGTCCTGCATCGTGACGCCGCCGTCGGTCAGCGCGGCAGTCGTGGCTTGCGCTGCCAAGTCCACCACATCGAGGTCGGGGTACTTCCCGAACTTCGTCATGGCGATACCAAGGATCCAGATGTCGTCGTGTGACATGTCGTGACCTCCGTCAGACCGGTTCAAAGCCGAAGCTGATCGCTTCGGTGCCCTCGGCGTCGGCGCCGATCGGAAACGTTGTGAGCCGCACCCTCATGCCGAGCTGCACGTGCTCGGCGTCGGGCTCGACGTTGACCACGTTGCCTCGCACGCTGGTGCCGTCGCAGTCGACGACCGCGGCGACGAAGGGGACCGGAACCCCCGGCGCGGCGAACGACACGATGGTGAACGTGCGCACTTCGCCGGTCGTGGCGACGTCGGCCGTGGAGAACTCGTTGGCGCCGCAGCTGGCGCAGGCGTTGCGCCGGTCGAAGTAGCGCGCGCCGCACGAGTCGCACTGATGCGCGATCAGATGCGGCTCGTCGCCGAGCACGAGATAGTCAACGAGCGGAACCTGCGTCCCCATAGGACCCCCCTGGTCAGAGCGCAGCATAGAGATTCAGCAGTGGCCCGTCGACGCGGACGCGTTGACCGACCCACTCGCCGGAGGTCATCGCTTCGACCACGGTCGGGTCATCGCTCGAGGCCACGACGCGCGTTCCCGAGGTGGTGTCGGCGACGACCACCGCGGCTCGCGGGTGACCCTTGGCGTGCTCGACGGTGAATCCGGCGACCGTGACATCCCCGACATGGTCGGAGTCGATAGGGAGCACCGGGGTGACGGCGCGGGCGGCGCTGGTCACGTCGGCCGATCGGAAACCGCCCGTCGGAGGCACGGTCGACCACGAGCCCGCGCCGAACTTGGTGACCATGCCGCTGATCGACGTCACCAACCCCCGACTCGTCGGACGCTCGCGCAGCAATGGCACCATCTGAGCCAACGCTTGGAGGCTGAAGTTGTTGAGCGGGCCGCCCCCGAAATGCATCCCGCCCGTCACGGTGAGCTGTCGGTCGAGCTCGATGCCCAGCTCGCGGCACTGCATGCGAACCGCCGCGGGGAAGCAGCTGTAGATCTCCATCAGGTCATGTTCCGACGCCGTCGCTCCCATCTCGGCCAGCGCCGTCCCGGCGGCACCGATGGCGGGGGAGCGCCACATGAGTGCTCGCTCGGTCAACGGCACCATCAAGTTCGATTCGACTCCGGCGTGGGGAAACACCCATCGATCGCTGGAGATGCCGGCGGCTCGGGCCGCGTCGACGCTGCACAGGATGAACGCCGAGGCTTGATCCACGTTCCACTGCGAACACGCCGGCTTGGTGTACGGCGTCGAGATCATTGGCGCTGCAGCGACCTCGGCAGGAGTCATCGCGGTCTGGGTCCACGCGTTGGGATTGGTGGCGGCTACTCGGCTGTAGCCAGAGACGAGCGTGGTCATCGACGACGAGTGCTCCTCGACCGACTGACCGTCGGCGAAGCGGGCCGCCGACTCGATCACGGCGTATTGGTTCGACGGGGTGACCAGACCGCGGTGGA
>JBBQLA010000496.1:0-2759 GCA_038327485.1 Acidimicrobiales bacterium | reverse complement strand
GGTGTTGGTGGCCAGCGGGGGAGTGTCCAAGGAGGTGTCACCCATCCTGCGCCTGGCGGCCGCGCCGTTGGCCGAATTCACGCTGCCGTTGGCCAAGCTGCCGATCACCCGGTTCATGGGCCAAGCGGCGCTGCAGTTCTTGAAGCTGGTCGGCCACGACCTGGGCCGCGACGCCGAGGAGGTCATGCGAGTGTTCGACGGGATGCCCGACGGCGAGTCCGCTTTCGCCTTCACCCGCACGCTGCGTTCGGTGGTGGATTGGCAGGGTCAGCTGGTGACCATGCTCGACCGCACGTACCTGGTCGGCGACGCCCCGGTGATGCTGATGTGGGGCGAGCACGACGCCATCATCCCGGTGGAGCACGCATATCAGGCTCATGCGGCGATTCCGTCGAGCCGGCTCGAGCTGTATCCCGAGGCCGGCCACTTCCCTCATCACACCGACCCGTTGCGCTTCGTCGCCGATCTCGTCGACTTCATCGAGGAGACCAAGCCGGCCACCCATCGGCCCGAGGAATGGCGCCGACGCCTGCAGACCGGCTCCGCCGTCGTCGCCGTCCCCGCCGCCACCGCCTGACCCGCCTGACCCGGGAATCGGCCCCACCCACCCGTTTTGTCGCGCCGTGGCGTACGTCTCGGTACGTGGTGGCACTACAGATCGGTGGGGTGGAGTGAATGGTACGGAGTCATGGGTGCCGTGTGTGGTGGACTCTCGTCATGTGAACGCCGGTCCGCACGAACCTCCTGAGCCGACTGATCTGAGGACCGAGCTCGCTGCCCTCGACCGGGCGCGCCAAGCGGCCAAGGAGAAGCTGGTCGCGTTGGCCGACATCAAGGGCGGTGGCGTCGACGAGATCTCCGATCAGGTCATCGACGCCGTGGTGCGCCACACCATGGACAAGATGCGCCAGGAGCTCGTGGTGTTCGGCCGCATCGACGACAGCCACGCCTGGCGGGTCGGGTTGTTCGGCATCGACTCGGGTGGCGAGCAGCTGGTGGTCGACTGGCGCGCCCCGTTCGCGGCCGGCTTCTACCAGGCGACCCTCGACGATCCGCACGGTCTCGATCGCCGCATCAGCTACGTCGGGTCGATCACCGATCTGATGATCGAGGACTTCGTGTCCGGCGGCATCTCCGGCTCGTCGCCGCTCATGGCCGAGCTGTCACGCAGCCGCGGCACCGAGATGAAGGCCGCGGTGGCCACGCTGCAGTCCGAGCAGGATCGGTTGGTGCGCCTGGACCCGGCCGCCAAGTTGGTTCTGCGCGGGGGCCCGGGCACCGGTAAGACCGTGGTCGCGCTGCACCGCGCCGCCTGGCTGGTCTACAACGACCGTCGTATCACCAACGACCGCATCCTGGTGCTCGGTCCCAGCGAGCGGTTCCTCCGTTACGTCGCCACCGTGTTGCCGACGTTGGGCGAGTCGCGCATCACCCAGACCACCCTCGACCGCTTTCTCGGGCCCGCCACCGAACCGGGGGGTGATGAGCGTTGGCTCGACATCCTCGATCGGTTCGAAGCATCGCTGCCGCGACCGGCGACCATCCGGGTGCGCGGTCGGGCGATGCCCGAGACGGAGGTGACCGAACTCGTCGATCGGCTCGTCACCCGCAAGCTGGCGTGGCGCGACCGCCGTCACGTGCTGGCGGCGACGGTGGCGGCACGGCTCGAGGTGCCGTTGCCCGAAGCGCGCAAGGCCGCCGCCGAGGTGATCCCATCGCTCGGTGCGACGGGGGCGTGGCGGAAGATGCGCAGCCGAGCCACGTTGCGATCGCTCGACGTCGACGAGGCGTTCATCGATGCGTGGCTGGCGGTTTCCGATGACGGGCCGTTGCGTGATGAGGTGGCGGCGCGCTTCGACGGTTCGAGCGACGTGTTCTCACATGTCATCGTCGACGAAGCGCAGGACCTCACCTTCTTCCAGTTGCGGGCGGTGCTGCGTCGGGCGGACGGGCTCACGTTGGTGGGCGACGACGCGCAGCGATCGGTGGTCGGGGGCCAGGGCTTGCGGTCGATCGCCGATCGGCTCAACGTGCCGCTCGAGCAGATGGCGACGGCGTATCGCATGTCGGCCGAGATCGCCGAGTGGCTCAACGACCATGCCCATCGTCACGGCATCGACGCGGTCGAACTGATCGGCATCCGACCGACCGGCATCGCCGTCACCACTGCGGCCGACGCCGTGGTGGCCGCTGCTGACCTGCGGGAGAGGTGGTCGAACGTGGCGGTCATCTCGTCCGACGACGTGTGGTCACACAAGGGCGTGGAGTACGACGGCGTGGTCGTCGATCAGGCCGGCATGGACGCAGCGCAGATCTACTTGGCCGCCTCGCGGGCGGCGCACGAGCTCGTGCTGATCTAGCCGGCGGGTTCCGGGGCGGGTGCCGCTGCAGGTGCTGGGGCGAGAGTCGCCAGCGTTGCGTTGATTCGAGCGGCGACGGAGTTGACCACGGGGATAGCGGCGGCCATCGATGGCCAGCCGTCGGACAGGATCGCCACCGAGTAGCCGCCGCCGGTGGGGTCGGACACGTAGCCGACCGAGTTGATGCGCCAGCGGGTGCCGTTCGAATCGGCGAACCCGTTCTTCAGCCCGACCTCCCAGCCGGCCGGCACGCCGACCGGAACACCCCATCGTTGGTCGGGGTGGACCGACTTCAGGAAGAACCACGCGCTGGCTCGATGCGCGGCGTCGAGCGGGCCGGGGCCTTGCAGGAGTCGCTCGATGAATCCGGCCTGGTCATCCGCGGTCGTCGACGACAGT
>JBBQLA010000495.1:0-2760 GCA_038327485.1 Acidimicrobiales bacterium | reverse complement strand
CGGGCTCGTCGCTGCGGTCGGCACCGAGTGGGTGAACTCCGACGACCTCGAGCGGGTGGTGCACACCTACGGCAAGAGCATCCGTGACCTGGTGCGCATCCGACGCGGTGACCTGGGCCGTCTGCCCGACGTGATCGTGTACCCGTCGACCAACGACGAGGTGGCGGCGGTCGTCGATGCGTGCCTCGCTGCTGACGCGGTGATCATCCCGTTCGGCGGCGGCACCAACATCGCCGGCAGTCTCGAACCACCTCGGGGTGAGCACCGCACCGTTGTGTCGGTCGACCTCGGTCGCATGGACCGGGTGCTCGACATCGACGACACCGCGCGTACCGCCAGGATCCAGGCCGGCGCACTCGGGCCGCGTCTCGAAGCGCAGCTCAATGCCAAGGGATGGACCATCGGGCACTTCCCCGACAGCTTCACCCACTCGACGCTGGGCGGTTGGATCGCCACCCGCTCGTCGGGCATGCAGTCCGACAAGTACGGCGACATCGCCGATCTCACCCGGGCGTTGCTCGTGGTCACACCGGCCGGAGTGCTCGACACCAGGTCGGTGCCCTCGACGTCGACGGGGCCGAGCGTGCGGGAGATGATCCTCGGGAGCGAGGGTCGCCTGGGCGTGATCTGCGAAGCCACGGTGCAGGTGCATCGCATCCCGACCGAACGCAAGATCCTCGGCTACCTGTTTCCCAGCTGGACGGCCGGCCTCGCCGCCATGCACGCCATCGCCGCCAGCGACGCGTCGCCGTCGGTGACCCGGGTGTCGGATTCCAACGAGACGGCGTTCTCGTTTGCCACCTCGAAGAAGGGCACGTTCGTCTCGAAGCTGCAGACCAACGCGTTGAAGCTGTTCCTCAAGCACGGCAAGAAGTTCGACCTCGAGGCCATGTGTCTGTCGTTCATCGGTTTCGAAGGTTCCGAGGAGCACGTCGCTCGTCAGCGCAAGCTGGTCGGCAAGATCGTGTCGGAGCACAACGGCATCTGCATCGGCTCGGGTCCGGGGGAGTTGTACGACCAGAAGAAGTTCGACACACCGTACATCCGTGACTTCCTGCTCGATCGCGGCGGCATGGCCGACGTGTCGGAGACCTCCGCCCCATGGAGTCGCCTCGCGGAGCTCTACGACAACACCACCGCCGCGGCTCGGAAGGCCTTCGCCGAGGTGGGGGTCAAGGGCTGGGTGATGTGCCACCTCAGCCACTCGTACCACTCGGGCGCGTGTCTCTACTTCACCTTCGCCTTCAAAGCGACCACGCCAGACGCGTCGCTCGAGGAGTACGACGTGGTGAAGCAGGCCATCCAGACGAGCTTCATGGAGAACGGCGCCACGCTGTCGCATCACCACGGTGTCGGCCTCGAGCACCGTCCGTGGATGGAGACCGACATCTCACCCGCCGGCGTGAAAATCGTGCGAGCGCTCTTCGACGGCGTCGACCCCGGCCACAACCTCAACCCCGGCAAAATCGTCGAAGGCTGACCGCCACCCACCCCCAGCCGATTTGTCGCGTCGTCGCGTACGCCCACGTACCTGGCGGCACTACAGAACCGGTGGGTGGCGAGGCTCGGCCGGCTTGAACACCCAGTCGGCGCCGGTGCTGAAGCGGGTCAACACCACCTCGTTGCGTTCGGGAGCGGCGACATCGTCGAGGACGACGCGCCACGAATGCGCCGCGTCGTCGATCGGCGGGATCGACTCGCACCGGGCCCGGGGATCGACCCCGGCCACGATGGCGCTGAGCGCGGTGTCGTAGCCGTCGGCCAGCAGTGAAATCCACGACACTCGCGCCCGCTCGCGCAGAGCGGGGCAATCAGCGATCGAGATGGTGAGCTCGTCAGCGCCGAGTGAAACACGCAGGTCGACGTAGGAGCGGGGCAGGAACGCCGGGTGCAGCGCCACCACCTGGGCGATGGAGACCAGGGAATCGTCGAGCCTCAAGGCCTTTCGAAAGCGCCATGCCGTCAGACCGGCGATGCCGATCAGTTGCTTGTTGCCGATCGACACGGCCGCCTCGGTGCCGAATCGGGCCTCGACCGCGGCCAGGAACGACATGGACAACAGGTGACCTTGGAGCCCCAGCTCGTCGGTTACTGCGCGTAGCGCCCCGGCCGACAGATCTTCGAGACGCAGGTCGGGATCGAGAGCGCGGGCATAGTCCTCGAAACCGTCGTCATCCTCGCGGTGCTCGATCGCGGGCAACGGCAGCTGCGCGGCCAACGTCGTGGCCATCAGTTTGGTGGCTTCCGGCTCGGGCAGCGCCGGAGCGTCGTCGGGGATCTCCACGGTCCACCGGCAGTGTTCGTGGGTGGCGGTGGTGTCGGCTCGGGGTGGGCGATGGACCGGCCGGACCTGTGCTCGCGGATTGGTGGCGATCGCTGTGGCGTCGAACGTCGGATCCTCGATGTGATGACACATCGCCACCACGAAGTCGTCGCCCATCGGCTCGACGTCCATCAACGCGCCGCAATGCGCCAGCCAGAACTCCCCGTGGGTCGCGTCGATGACTCGATACCGGAAGTCGAGGAACTCGTGGGGCGCGCCGATGTCGAACTGCATGCCCTTGAAGATCGTGGCCACGTCGTCGCCTTCGAACCCGAGCAGCCGTTGCATGCGTCGGGTGTAGATCGGGCTGGCGCCCATCCACTCGTCGATCGCCACTTCGGTCATTGCCGCCAAGCCGTGGGGACCGACCACGTGACCCATGCCGGAGCGGTCGATGAGGTGCCCGGCCATCAGGTATTCGCGCCCTAGGGCCGCCA
>JBBQLA010000494.1:0-2763 GCA_038327485.1 Acidimicrobiales bacterium | reverse complement strand
TCCGAGCGCAACGGTCTCGAGGATGCCCGCGACGACGATGGTGAGGAAGGTGGCCACGCACGCGATGGCCTTCGAGCTCGTCGCCTCCATTCACCTGTTATCGGCTGGTTCGCCATCGAGTTGAACTTGCGAAAGGCACGCGGAAGCGACGGTAGGGTCGACGCCGTGATCGATCCGGAGGACCCATGATTGATCCAGAGGATCTCGCCCCCGACACCGGGTGGGCGTTGGCCTCGTTGCGCATCGCCAGCGACGAGCTGAGCGCAGACGCCATCAGTGAGCGACTCGACCTTCGGGCCAGCTCGACTCGCGCCGCGGAGGGTGAGCCGGCGTTCACCGTCTGGATGTACGAGACCGGCCTCGGTCCGTCGGCCGCCATCGACGACCACCTGTACATCCTGGTGGAGCGTCTTCGTGATCGCCGCGACGCATTGGCGGAGTTGTGCGAGCGGGCCAACGTCGAAATCTGGCTCAGCTACTCACCGGGGGTGACCGGCAAGCGATCAGCGGTGTTCGATCACAAGGTGTTGGCCGAACTCGGTGATCTGGGCATCGATCTGGTGCTCGACCCCTACCCGCCGGGACGTCGCCGAGCCGTCGGCGCCTGACGAGCCGCCCTGACGGGCCGCACGACGGGCCAGTGCTCGCGGATCGCATCGAACACCTCGGCCACCTCGGTGTAACCGGCGAAGTGACCCCGACCCTCGACGGTGCGCAGGCGTGACCGGTCGACCCGCTTGGCCTGCCGCTCGGCGTGGAGGTAGGGGACGATCGGATCGCTGGTGCCACCCCAGAAGGTGATGGGCACCCCGATCTCGCTCAGCTCGAAGCCCCAGTGGCGGCCGAACAGTACGAGATCGTCAATGGCGGCGCCGACGCCGGAGCGTCGTGCCGCGTCGACCATGTCGGCGAGCATCTGCTGCTGGTGGCCGGGGAACTTCGCCATCGAGTGCCGGTCACCCCACTCCAGCCAGAAGAACGCTCGGATGAACGGCTCGCCGAACGGTCCGAGCGTCCGCACTGCCGAGCTGATGGTGTGCGAGAGCGGCCCCCGCACCTTTTCCAGCACCACCGAAACCGGGATGAGGGCGAGGGTGTAGCTGAAGACCACGTCGACGCCGCGTGTCGGGCCGATGCCACCCAACACCACGCCGGTGGTCATGCGGTCGCCGAGTCGTGCGGCGCAGGCCAGGGTGAACGGCCCACCTCCCGACAGGCCGACCGCGGCGAACTTGTCGACCCCGAGTTGATCGGCGATCACCTCGAGGTCCGGGACGAAGTCGACAATGCTCTCGTAGTGATGCGCGGTGGAGTCGCCGGTGCCGGGACGTTCCACCACGATGATCCGCAGCCGGTGCGCCAGCGCCTGGTCGACCGCATCGGCGGGCAGTTGCTGGCGCGCTCCCGGTGTGCCGGGAAACCAGAACACCGGGTCGCCGTCGGGGTCACCGAACTCGGCCCAGCCGATCGAGCGACCTCCAGCCAAAACGGTGGTGCCGTGTCGGAGGGGCGTCAGTACGGGGGTTGGATCGTCGAGGCGCATGTGGCAGGTCCAAATGGTTCCGGAATGAGTGCTCGGCGACGTTACCGTTGCCGTCGTGCTGAACCTTCATGACACCGCGACCGGTCGAGTCGCTCCGTTTCGGACCGCGGAGCCCAACAAGGTCTCGATGTACGTCTGCGGCCCCACGGTCTACGGACCTCCGCATCTCGGTCACGGTCGATTCTCGCTCAACTTCGACGTGCTACGTCGATATCTGGAGTGGTCCGGCTTCGAGGTCGTCTACGTGTCCAACATCACCGACATCGACGACAAGATCATTGCGAGGGCGAACGATGAGGGCCGCCCATGGCAGGAGATCACCGAGAAATGCGAGGCGGTGTGGTGGCGGGCGATGGACGCCATCGGGGTCAAGCGGCCCACCCATGCGCCCCACGCCACTGAATATGTCGAGGAGATGGTCGAGCTGATCGCCACGCTGATCGAGCGCGACGCGGCCTACGTCACGGCTGACGGCGTGTACTTCCGGCCGACGTCAGTCGACGATTACGGCTTGCTGGCCCGGCAGAGCATCGAGTCGCTGCGGTCGGGGGCACGAGTCGATGTCGACGAGTCAAAGGAGTCACCGATCGACTTCGCCCTGTGGAAGTTGGCCAAGCCGGGAGAACCGACGTGGCCGTCGCCGTGGGGTGATGGACGGCCCGGCTGGCATACCGAGTGTGTGGTGATGTCGTTGGACCTGCTGGGCGAAGGCTTCGATCTGCACGGCGGTGGACAGGACTTGGCGTTTCCCCACCACGAGAACGAGCGAGCGCAGGCGGTCGCATCGGGTCGCCGCTTCGCCGCGCACTGGGCCCACAACGGATTCGTCGAGACCGACGGCGAGAAGATGTCGAAGTCACTCGGCAACTTCACGAATCTGCTGGACCTGATCGACACCGTCGATCCTCGTGCCTACCGCATGCTGTGCCTGCAGGCTCACTACCGGTCACCGTTCGAGGTCAACGGCGCAACCATCGCCAGCGCCGAAGCTGCGCTCGGTCGTCTCGACTCGGTGGCTCGCCGGATCGAAGGCGAACCGCTTCCGCGCATCGCGGCCGATTCGGCGACGATCGAGGCGTTCCGAATTCGCATGGACGACGATCTCGACACGCCTGGTGCCATGGCGTTGGCCTTCACCACTGTCACTCGCATCAACTCGTCGCTGGACGCCGGTGACCCGACCGACGCGGCGATGGCCTGGGGTGCCTTGAGTTCGATGA
>JBBQLA010000493.1:0-2764 GCA_038327485.1 Acidimicrobiales bacterium | reverse complement strand
ACACAGTGGCACGTTCTTGAAGGTTCCGCCGACGTCCTTGCCGGCCGGGACGGCAAGGTTCGTCCCGCCCAAGTACGCGGCGATCAGGTGATCGCGAACCTCTGCGTTGGGATCGATCTCGGCGCTGATCAGCCGTGTGAGCATGCCGCTGCCCTGCGAGTGACCGATGAGCACCACGCCCCGCCCGTGATTGTCGTTGGCCATGTAGTACTTCCACGCGTCGAGCACGTCGGCGAACGCTGTGTCCGATGCTTGCTGCGGCGTCGTGGCGTCCGCCTTCCCCGCGAGCCGGTCGCGAAGCAAGCCGAGGGTGGCCTGGCGGTACATCGGCGCGTACACATTGCACTGCGAGTCGAGTCGGGCCGCTTGCATGAGCGCGACGAGCCCTTCCTGCGACGGCGACGGCACGAGGTCGCTGTTCGAACCGGGATCGGCCGAGATGGTCGGGTACACGTAGAAGCAGTCGATGGGAGCGTCCGGCTTGGCCACGAACGGCTCGGGTGTCGTGGTGCCGTCCGCCGCGATGGTGGTCGAATCGAGGGGCTGCGAACACGAGTCGTCGCGCCCGGGCAGGCACAGCCAGTTCGCCTTGTCGGAGTAGGTGGCGCTCTCGTAGCCGGCGTATCGGGCCACCGGCGCGGACCCGGTTGTCGTGGTGGGTCTGATCGTCGTGGTCGTTGCGCCCGCAGCCGCAACTGCGGCAGTCGTCGGGGTCGACGTCGTGGTGTTGTCGGAGCTGCATCCACTGGCCGCGAGCACGGCCACGACGGCGGCCACGGCGACAGGGGCCAGCGTCACGCGGGCGCGGATCATGCGGGGGGCGCCGTGTTGCGGTTGGGAGTGGCCGGCGGAGCGTTCATCGGTCCGGTCGGCCGCCAACCGCTGCCGCCGATCAGCTCGATGACCTCGGCCATGTTGAGGATGTCGAGTTCGTGGTCGAAGCGACCGTCGCCGGCGTAGTGCAGGATCGACACCCCGGGCGCCTGGTTGGGCGATCCGTCCGCTCGATTGCCTGGTAGACGGTTCCACCAGAACGTGACCACCCGGTCGCCGTCGACCATGGTCCATTCCTCGGGGAAGACCCAGTCGTCGAGCCCGGCCATCGACTCGTCCATGAACTTGGTGACGGCCTCGCGACCTTCGGTGCGACCCCATGCCGGATCGATGAACACCACGTCGTCGGTGAAGCACTCTTCAGCGATTGCCGACCACGACAGCTCGCCGCGGTGAACCTGCTCACGCAACTCGACGTAGTGCTCGTAGGCGGCTCGGGCCTCGTCGGTTCGGTCGACCTGGGCGGGCTCGGCGGAAGTCTCGTCTGACATCTCCGGACGGTACCCCGTGACAGACTCCTGCGATGGCTCACCCTCGACGGTTCCGATTCGGCGTTCAGGTCCACGGCCCCTTCGCCGGCCTCACGTGGACGCAGACCGCTCAGCGCGTCGAGGAGCTCGGTTACTCGACGCTGTTCCTGCCTGACCACTTCAGCGACCAGTGGGGACCAATCGCTGCCATGGCGGCGGCCGCGGCCTGCACCACCACCCTGAAGGTCGGCACGCTCGTGTTCGACAACGACTACCGCCACCCGGTCGTGCTGGCCAAGGAGATGGCCACCATCGACGTGCTGTCGGAAGGTCGGCTCGAGGTCGGTGTGGGCGCGGGGTGGAAGCGGGTCGACTACGAGCAGTCAGGCATCGTCGAAGACCGACCCGGGGTCCGGGTGGACCGCATGATGGAAGGCGTCGCGGTACTGGCCGGGCTGTTCGCCGACGGTCCGTTCAGCTACGAGGGCGAGCACTACCGCATCGACGAGCTCGACGGACTGCCAGTGCCGCATACCGCAGGCGGCCCGCCGCTGATCATCGCCGGAGGCTCGAAGCGGATGCTGCGCTTCGCCGGCGCCCACGCTCCGATCGTGGGGGTGAACCCGTCGATCCACTCCGGCGCTGTCGATGTCGACGCCGCTCGAGACGGAATGGCCGATCGCATGGACCAGAAGTTCGAGTGGGTTCGAGAGGGTGCAGGTGACCGCTTCGACGACCTCGAGTTCAACGCGTGGGTGCCGGTGGCGAAGATCACCGACGACCGCGCCGGATTCGCTGAACTCGTGGCGCCATCGTTCGGGGTACCGGCTGAGGAAGCCATGGAGTCACCGATGGTGATCGTGGGCACCGTCGGCGAGATCACCGAGACCCTCGAGGTGCGCCGCGATCGCTGGGGCTTCAGTTACTTCGTCATCCAGGACGAGGCGGCCGCCATGGAGATGGCGCCGATCGTTGCTGCACTCGCCGGCCGTTGAGCCGACCGTCGAGATGACCGTGAACAACATCGCTCCGCGCACGCCGGTCCTGGTCGGCGTCGGTCTCGCTTCGCAGCGCTTCGAGTTGGCGACCGACGGCGTCGAAGCGGTGGAGTTGATGCGACGGGCCCTCGCTGCCGCTGCGCTCGACGGCGGGGCGACGGCGTTGCTGGATCGGGTCGACGAGATCATCGTGGCCGAGGGCATCTGGGCCTACTGCGATCCGGGCGCGCTCGTGCTCGACGGTCGCTCACCTCACGCCACGACCACCCTCGCCGCGGTCGGGGTGCTGCAGCAGACGTTGTTCACCCGAGCGGTCGAAGCGATCGCCGCCGGTGGCGCCGACGTCGTGGTCGTGTGTGGTGGCGAGGCCAAGTGGCGTTCGTTGCGAGCTCAGATCGCCGGCGACGTCGCCACCGAGACCACGCAGGCGACCGACGTGGCCCCGACCGTGCGGCTCGACCC
>JBBQLA010000492.1:0-2772 GCA_038327485.1 Acidimicrobiales bacterium | reverse complement strand
GAAGTCATCGAGGTTGTCGCGCACGACCTCGGCTCGGAAGAACGCGAGCGAGCCGCAGCAGCACAGCACCGCCCCGAACAGCGAGTACGCGGCCCGTTCGGACAGGAATGCGCTGATGTAGCGGAGGTCGATCATGCGGGTGAGGAGGTTGCGTCGCCAGTTGTGGGCGCTGACAAGTCCGGCCACCGCGGCGACTCTTTCGTCACCGAACGCGTCGAGGCCGGCCGCGAGAGCGCCAGGATCGAGGATGGTGTCGGAGTCGACGCAAACAAACACGTCCGCGTCGCTGTCGGCTCGGAACCCCACGGCCAGAGCGTCGCGTTTGCCAACGTTGAGCGGCAGAACGGTGACGGTCCACTCGATGCCACCGCCACCCGCCTCGAGCTCGCGCCTGACCGCAGTGACCGCGGCCCCACCGTCGCTGGAGCCGTCGTCGATCACGTGGATCGAGTCGGGCGGTCGGGTCTGAGCCAACCTCGACCGGACCGATGCAGCGGCAAAGCCGGGGTCCTCGTGGTAGAGCGGCATCACGATGCAGACACGATGTGCCTCGTCGAGGCCACCGACTTTCTGCCGGCGATGTCGGAACACCGCTGCCATCAGCAGCTTGGTGGCCAGCATCGCCATGAGAGCGATGCCCACGATCGACGCGCCGACCACTGTGTGCAAGCCAATCATTGCGAACACTGTGGTCAGCAGGACCACCGTGGAGAACAGGCGATCGGCCGCCGGGACCGGCTTCATCGCGTCCGGTACGACAACCGGATCAGGACGACTCCCAGAACGATCACGATCGTCGAGAACACCAGGCTGGCGAGGACGAACCCCGAGCCCATCCCAGTGAACGCCAACGCCGTGGGCAACGCCGCTACGGCGCCTGCTCCTGCGACCGATCCGTACATCCGCGCCTCCCTGGCCTCGTTGCCCTCGCCTCCAATCGACCATTGCGCTCAATGTTTGAGCCATTCGGTTCAACTAGCCCAACCCTCTTTCCGCTCGACCTTGGTCCCGACGGCGTCGGTAAGTCGTTGTCGAGCGTCGTCACCAGCAACACCGTCGCCAGAGGATCAGGCGCGTGCTGCGGTGATGCACGCGCCTCCGCGTGACTTCGAGTTGTAGGCAGCCTGGTCGGCGAGAACGACCTGTTCCGCGAGTGGTCGGTCGGGATCACAACAGACGTAGCCGACTGACACGGTGACCTGGGGAGGAGTCGCCGCGGCGAGACGCCTGGTGATCGTCCGAGCGAGGAACTCGTCGCACCCTGAGAGGATCGCGGCGAATTCATCGCCACCGATACGTACGAGAAGGTCATCCGTTCGCAGGAGGTGGGTCCACGCCTGGGTCACCTCTATGAGAAGCTCGTCCCCCGCCGCGTGACCGTGCTGGTCGTTGACTTGCTTGAACCCGTCGAGGTCCAGAATCACGATGGCGACACTGTCGTGTTTCCGTCGCTCGTCGAGGCGGGTCAGATGCGCGTCGAGCGCTCGGCGATTGGCGACTCCAGTCAATGGATCGCAATTCGCCAGTTCGCGTACCTGGGCAGTGAGGACCCCGACGACTACCGACGCGACCACGGTGGTGATCAGCGTGGTCAGGCCGATCGTGAGCGCAGCAGCGGGGGTGCACACGAACGCGAGAGCGGAGGTTCCACATGCCATCGCGTAGGCCATGTACGCGACGGCCGTGCCGGGCCCCAGGAGCGCGGCGACGTAGACGCCGATCCACAAGAACAACATGGCGTACAGGCCCGTAGCGGCGCCCCCGCCTCCGAACACCAGCGCGGCGGCAACGGACGGGATCCCGACGATGAGGCACGCGTGGCGGACCTGAGGGGTCACCCGGGTCCGGAAGGTGACCAGGAGAGCTGCGATGACGACCGCTGCCATGCTGTTCGCTGCGATGCCAGGTCGCCACACCTCGGGCCACGGATCAAGCAGAAGCGTCGGCAGCCCAGCCACCGCACCCGCCGCGAAGAGCGCGGCCATCGCCAAAGTGGCATCGACCTCCCAGCCTTGATTGCGATGTGCCACATTCCCTTCCTCGACACCCCTCACCCGCGACCTGAGAACGGGCTCCGTCAGATCTGCCGTCGTGCGCAGAGGTGCCACCGTCGTCGGGACGGCCTCGCGGCCGAACTCTGGGTCACACGGCACATCGATGATGTCCGCGACCCCGCAGGTCCTGAGCCCCGATCAGGGGTACGTAGACCCCGTGCGAGTCATCATCGGAGCTCTTCAGACTTTGAGTTGAGCGACCCGACCGGCAGCAAAACTCCTCGCGATGCTCACCGTCTGGCGAAACAAGGGCTCGTATTCAGGGGCAAGGACTGGAGACCTCGGGCTGCGAGAGCGGCGTCACTCGGCTTGGAGGCTTTGTCGGCGAATCGAGCGGCGGGCCACCCGAGCGCTTGTCCAGTTCTGAGCAGTCGTTGGTCTCCGACCCCGGGTTGCGCATGGTTGAAGCGGGGACAGCAGCGCCGCGGGGAAGCTCGACCTCATCCGCAACCTGCTTCTCGTCGCCCGTCCGATGTATCAGAAATGTATCAATTCGGCCCGATCTGACCAGGTTCAGCGCGTGCCAGGCGGTCCCGTGAAGTGCCCGAGATGCCCAGAAAATCGGCACTCTTCGGCATTCCCCACCCTCGGCGGTACCCCCTTTTTCAGCCCTACGGATCAGAAGGTTGGGGATTCAAGTTCCTCCGAGCGCACTACACAAACCCCTTGAAAACAAAGGGGATACAGCTACTCTGAGGGTCTCGGCACTGCCGGGGCC
>JBBQLA010000491.1:0-2776 GCA_038327485.1 Acidimicrobiales bacterium | reverse complement strand
GGAGGCGTCACGTGCCTTCAACCCGGGTCGGAGCTTGTGCTTTCGGTGCAGTGCTCGCACGATCTGCTCCTGTCCGCGGTCTCGTTGGTCGCGCAAGGAACCGAGGAGCTCGGCGGCTTCGGCATCGGAGTCCGCGGCGCGGCTGAGCACGTCGTAGAGGTCGTTGGTCCGTCGGTTGATCTGGGTCGCAATCGCCGCGAAGCCGGCGAGAACCCGGTGTGGATCGTCCTCGTCCAAGAGCGACACGACGTTGGCCCGCGCCGGTAGCGCGGTGGGTTCGTCATCGCCGGCGATGGACACGTCCAGGAGCACCTTCAAGATCCCGACCTTCGATGAGAACAGTCGATACACGGTCGGTTCCGTGAACACCGCCCCGACCTCGACCCTCGTGGTACTCCGTTAGCGCACGCCGTCTCTCCTCCTGCGTGCGCATCCTCGACCTCCCAGACGGGAGGTCGATTGCGTTTTCCGGACCTGTTCCGCCGTCCTCACCGCTCCGCACCGACATACCCGCACCGGCATCACCCGAACAAGGAAACCCACGATGAAACTCGATGGTGGTCAGGCCCTCATCAAGAGCCTCGAAATGGAAGGGGTCGAGACGATCTTCGGCCTGCCCGGCGGCGCGATCCTGCCGGTGTACGACCCGATCATCGACTCGCCGATCCGCCATGTGCTCGTGCGGCACGAGCAGGGTGCCGGGCACATGGCCGAGGGCTACGCCCACGCCACCGGCCGGCCGGGCGTCGCCATGGTCACCAGCGGCCCAGGCGCCACCAACATCGTCACGCCCCTGGCCGACGCCTACATGGACTCGATCCCGATGGTCGTCATCACCGGGCAGGTCCCGACGTCGTCGCTCGGCACCGATGCCTTTCAGGAAGCCGACATCACCGGCATCACCATGGGCATCACCAAGCACAACTTCCTGGTGACCTCGGCACAGGACATCCCGCGGGCGATCCGCGAGGCCTTCCACATCGCCACGACGGGGCGTCCGGGCCCGGTGCTGGTCGACATCCCCAAGGACATCGTCGACCCCAAGAACCCGAACTCGGCGATGGAGTGGTACTGGCCCGAGACCGTCGACCTGCCGGGCTATCACCCGGTGACCAAGGGCGACCCGGCCATGATCCGCAAGGCGGCCGAGCTGATCATGGCCTCGGACCGCCCGGTGATCTACGCGGGTGGCGGCATCCTCAAGGCACGGGCGGCCGAGGCGCTGCGCGAGCTCGCCGAGCTGTGCGACATCCACGTGGTCACCACCCTGATGGCCCGGGGCGCGTTCCCCGACGACCACCCGCTGTGCCTGGGCATGCCCGGCATGCACGGCAACTACACCGCGGTGACGTCGATGCAGCAGTCCGATCTGCTCATCGCACTCGGCAGCCGGTTCGACGACCGGGTCACCGGCAAGGTCGACGGGTTCGCCCCTGATGCCAAGATCATCCACGTCGACATCGACCCCGCCGAGCTCGGCAAGGTCCGCCAGCCCGATGCCGGCATCGCCGGCGACTGCCGGCTGGTGATCGAGGAGCTCATCACCGCCATCCACGACCTGGGTGGGGCCGAGGGCCAGCCCGACCGCCAGGCGTGGAAGTCGACCATCAGCGGCTGGCAGGTGACGTTCCCGCTCACCTATGAGATGAGCGAGCCGGGCGAGCTGCTGAAACCGCAGTTCGTGCTCGAGACCCTGCGCGACAACACGCCCGACGACTGCATCGTGGCGTCGGGCGTCGGCCAGCACCAGATGTGGACGAGCCAGCACTGGAAGTTCAACCACCCCTACACGTGGGTGAACTCCGGCGGGCTCGGCACCATGGGTTTCTCGGTGCCGGCGGCCATCGGCGCCAAGGTCGGTCGACCCGACCGCATGGTGTGGGCCATCGACGGCGACGGGTGCTTCCAGATGACGGCGCAGGAGCTCGTCACCGCGGCCAGCGAACGCATCCCGGTCAAGATCGCCATCCTGAACAACGCGTATCTGGGCATGGTCCGCCAGTGGCAGGAGATGTTCTACGAGGAGCGGTACTCCGAGGTCTACCTGTCGCCCGACCTGCCCGACTACAAGATGTGGGCCGAGGCGATGGGCTGCGTCGGCATGCGGGTCGAGTCGCCCGAAGAGGTCCTTCCCGCCATCGAGAAAGCCAACTCGATCGACGACAAGCCGGTCGTGATCGACTTCCGCACCGACGCCCGTGAGAAGGTCTACCCGATGGTGCCGTCGGGGCTGTCGAACGACCAGATCGTGGTCGACCCCGCCCAGGGCCAGGGAGGTCGCTGACCATGGGCACCGTCACCGAACACATCCTCACCGTGCTGGTCGAGAACAAGCCGGGCGTGCTCACCCGGGTCTCCGGGCTGTTCGCCCGACGCGGGTTCAACATCGTCTCGCTGGCGGTGGCGCCCACCGACGACGAGCGCTTCAGCCGCATCACCGTGGTCGTCGACGTCGAGTCGGCGCCGCTGGACCAGATCGTCAAGCAGCTCGACAAGCTGGTCAACGTGGTCAAGATCACCGAGCTGGCGCCCGGCGATTCGGTCGAGCGCGAGATGCTGCTCGTCACCGTGAGCGCCACGCCCGAGCTGCGCGGGCAGATCATCGAATTGGTCGGCGTGTTCGAGGGTCGTATTCTCGGCGTCGGCCCGGATGAGCTCACGGTTTGCCTCGACGGTTCGCCGGAGAAGGTGAACGACTTCGAACAGCTCCTGCGGTCCTACGGCATCGTGGCCCTGCAGCGCACGGGGCGGGTCGCTCTGCCGAAGCTCGATCGTC
>JBBQLA010000490.1:0-2781 GCA_038327485.1 Acidimicrobiales bacterium | reverse complement strand
CCCGGGTCGGTGCAGTGTGGGAGGAGCCCGCACACCCGGGCCATGGCAGCATCGATCTCGGAGAAGTCCAGGTCACCGATCGGTGGCGGCTCGGCTGACACGAGCGCCTCGAGACGGTCCCAGTTCTGGGCCAGCTCGACGGCGACGTCCTTCATGGTGGTCTGGCCGGAGTAGCGCTGCTCGAGCACGACCCCGAGCAGCGCTGCCCGCACCAACATCGCGTCGTTGGCCGACTCTGCGTAGAGCCCGTCCACGAATCGATCCCAACGCTCCTCGTGGGCGAGTTGCGACGAGACCTCGTCGAGCACGTGGATCTTGGGGGGCAGGCCTGCAGCCACCGAGAACTCGGTGAGCAGACGGCTGGCGAAACCGTGCAGGGTGGAGATGGCCGCGAGGTCCAACTCGCCGACGGCGGTGAGACATCGTCGGCGCTGCTCGTCGGTCAGCGCATCGGAGGCGGATCGCAGTTCCAACTCCTCGCGGATCCGGCTCTGCAGTTCCGACGCCGCAGCTTCGGTGAAGGTGATGGCGGCGATTTCGCCGAGGCGCGCATGACCCGACATCACCAGGTTGGCGATGCGCTCGACGAGTTGGCGCGTCTTGCCCGAGCCGGCGCCGGCCTCGACGAACAGCGTCTGGTCGAGGCCATCGCGACTGATGAGGTCACGCGCCGCCTGATCAACGGGTGCGGCGCTCATGTCTCGTGGATCGAGAGTGCGTCGCGTCGGCGCAGTTCTGGGGCGTTGACCTTGGCGGCCGCCTGCTCGCCACGGTTGGTGGGGCACACCGAGTCGAAGTCGCAGTAGGTGCAGTTCTGGTGGGTTCGGCGAAAGATGTCCCACTCGCCGGTGACGGCAGGGAACACGCCAGCGGCGATTCCGTCCACGATGACGCCCAACACTTCGATGAATCGCTCCCGCCGCTGAGCCGTCCACGCGTAGCCGTATCGCCGATACTCCGACGATGGATTGATCATCCAGTAGTGCGCCTCCGCCACGTCGGAACCGAGCTCCAGCTTGGCTGCCTCGGCATAGAGCCCGAGCTGCAAGGTGGTCCCTCCTTGAACCGGGTCATCGTCGAGGTCGACGAATTTCGAGCCCTTGCCAGTCTTGTAGTCGGAGACCAACGCCGTCCCGTCGTCGGAGCGATCGATACGATCAGCGGTTCCTCGGAAGGTCAACGTGCGGTCGCCGACTTCGATGGTGACGGGATCGACGCCATCCATACCAAAGGGCGCCTCGACGCGTTCGGGTCGTGATCGCGTGGTGGCGCGGTGGATGTCATCGCTGCTGAGGAAGCCATCGAGTGTGGCCATCAGATCTTCTCGTGAGGTGTGCCAGTGAGCAGCCCGTCCGGTGCGACCGCTCGCCTCGAGCTGGTCGAGCACGTCGCCGGCGATCTGCTGCAGCTGCATTCTCTGCTCGATTGACCAGGCGACGTCAGGCTCGGGCGCTCCGTCGGCGATCACGCTCCGAAAGAACCGTTCGAGGATCTCGTGCACCGCCGTGCCGCGGTCGAGCGGGCTGAGCTCGGTGACCAGTTCTGGTTCGTCTCGCCGACCGAGTCCGAGGAGATAGCCGAGGTAGTAACGGAATCCGCACGATGCCCACACCTCGAGTCGTGACGCGGACAATGCTCCGGCGAGGGTGGGTGGCACGGCGTGGTCGCCGAGGTTGCCGTCCCACTCGGTGAAGGCCGAGGAGTGTCGAGCCGACTGTGCCTCGAGCCCGCGGCGCACCTGGTCGGCAACCGGGTGATCGACCACCCGCCCTCCCGTCGCCACGAAGCGTGCCATGGCGGCTGCGTCGCGCTCGAGGAGCGACGGATGGGCAGCCGAGGTCAGCAATCCGCTGAGTTGCGATGCGATGGTCTCGACGCCGCCGATCTCGAGGTGCTCGAAGTCGGTCGATCGGATCGTGGTGCCGGCGATCGACGTTGCGCTGTCGAGAAGCCAGCGAGATGGCAGATTTCGGCGACTCCGGCGAAGGTCGCCCCGGGCGAAGCTGAGCGTTCGGGCGCCGAGCGGAGCCGATGCCAGTGCAGCGAGGAACCGACGGTGTTGCTCATGGGCCTGTCTCGTGCGATCGAGAAGTTCGCCGCCGGTGAGAGCACGGATCGAATCGGGCACGAGCGCGTCGTCCCGACGAGGTGCCGGGCAGCTGCCTTCGGCGCACCCGAGAACGAACACTGCATCGAGGTCATGGCCCGTGGCAGAGGCGAGAGGTGCAACCATGATTCCCTCGCCGAAGCGCCCCGTTCGACCCCGCGCCACGTCGAGCTCGGTGGTGAGGGCTCGGATGAACACGGAGGAGTCGGGCGACGGCTCGAGGTCGTCGAGCAACGCGAGGCGCGCCAGCGCCGTCTCCACCGCGTCGAACGCATCGGCTTCGGATTGCGGCCACTCCGCATGGGTGTGCCCATCGCCGAGCAGCTGTCGCAGCAGTGCCAGCGCGGCAGCGGACTTCGCGTGCCAACCCTCGGCGTGGTGGACGGCCGAAACGGCGGCATCGAGTTGCTCCACGAAATGACGGAGTTGTGACGCGTCCTCGATCTCGTCGCGAAGTGCAGCCGGCGCGGAGGGGTGATCGGTCTCGGTGGCGGCGAGTCGGGCCGAGAGTGCCGCAGCGCGACCGTCGAGCTTGCGATACCAATCGCCGAGCCCCCCGACGATGCCGGCACGGCGCGACAGCAGCTCCCACGTCGAGGGCCGCGTGGAGCGATCGCCATGTCGAACGGGAGCACCGCTGACCAGCGCCATCACCCGGTCGCGTCGCCACCGTT
>JBBQLA010000489.1:0-2782 GCA_038327485.1 Acidimicrobiales bacterium | reverse complement strand
TTTTCTCCTTGGCGCTGTCGACTCGCTGTGCGCCTGCCTGTTCGTTTGTACAGACAAGAATCCCGTCCGTATAGGCACAGAGCGTGGGCAAAACCACCCTCCGTGTTGCCACGGATTGTGGTCATCGGACCTATTGACTGGCCACGCGACCACGCTGATGGCCGGGCCGGAACTGGAGATAGGGTCATGAATCGGCTGAAATTGCCGACAGGTACTGGCCCAACCGCAAACGCACGCGCACCCGCACCCGCAGAGCAAGGAGACACGGCGTGGAAATGGATCGACTGCCGTCCGCTCATGCCCGTTCGACTGGTCGTCGGCCCACTGTGGCTCGTCGGTGCGTGACCCTGGTGGTCGTGATGGTCGCGACGTCCCTCCTGGCGTCGTGCACCGGCGACGAACCAACCGCCACCGACAAGCCGGCGGCCGCCGCCAGCCGCGCCGACAGTCGGCTCGGAACGCCAGACCTCCCGCCCTTGCAGTTCGACCCGGTCGCCAACGATCCGACCACGGTGGGCGCCGACATCAACTCCGAGGCGCTATTCGCACTCGGTAGCGCCGAACTTTCGGCTCAAGCAGAGGCCATCGTGGCGCAGATCAAGGCGCGCATCGATCAGGGTCCGTCCTACGTTCGGATCGATGGCTACACCGACGGCCTCGGCGACGATGCCGCCAACAAGGACCTCTCCAGGCGGAGAGCCCAAGCGTTGGCCGATCGGATCATTGCCCTGGGGTCGGCAAAGTCCGTGGTCGCCTGTGGCGACGGCGAAATCGGAACCGACGGCAAGTCGGCCGACCCGTCGAAGCGACGCGTCGTCGTCTCCATCTCCTCGAAACCGGTGAACGAACAGTGTCAGTGACCCGAACCCGATCCGCCCGATTCACGGCTGCGGCGCTGACGCTCTGCCTGGCGGCCCTGCCGTTGGCGTGCGGCGACAGCAGTGGCGGGCTGTTCGACACCAGCTGTTCCGACATCGGCAAGAAGCCAGCCGACCTGTCCTCATCGGTGAAGGCCACGCCGTTGATCGTCCTCATCGACGTCAACTCGAACACCGCGGCCATGGCGAAGCGCATCTCCGATGACGTGGCCGGCGTGATCGGCGACGTCACCAACACCGCACCCGACCTCATCATCACCGGATACTCGAGCGGCGGAGTCGGCACGAGCCTCAAGAAGATCGCGTGCATGGACTCCAACGAGTACGTGTTCGTCGGGGGTAACCAACGGCGCCAGGAAGCCGACCGCACCGATCTGAAGACGCAACTGGCGGCGGCCATCGAGAAGTCAGTCCGCACCACCAAGGTGGCGGCGACCGGAGATTCACGGGTGCTGCTGCGTCAGGTGTCCACGATCGTGAAGCCGGGCGAGGCATCCAAGGTCATCCTGTGGAGCACCTTCCTGGCCCAGGGATCCGACTGTCTGGCATTCGACCCGGGCGAGTCACCCTCCGATTCGCTGGCGTCGCAGGTCGCGGATCGATGCGCTCAGGGCAACCTGCTCCCGACGCTGACCGGGTCGAGCCTCACCGTGGTCGGCGCCGGCTTCAGCGATGAGCGTCCGGAGCTCACACCGTTCGGGAAGTCGCTCGCGCTCCAACTCTGCAAGAGAATGACCCAAGAGTGCGACGTCCGATGATCTGCTCACCGAGCAACTCCAGGAGAAGCTGACCCATGGCCCAGAACAAGAGGCTCGGCTCGGTGGCGTCGCAGGTGTTCGCGTACGGCGACACCGAGACCATGACGAACGGGGATACCCACGACTCGATGCTGAGTGCCTTCGAGAGCATGGAACGTCACGGCGTTCGAGAGTCCGGCCATCGGTTCGTGGGACGCCTGCAGTTCCGGCGTGACGGCGTGGCCGAACACCTGGCCGCCCGAGCTCAGCACCGCGTCGACATGGCAGCGAAGGTACAGGACCGGATCGCGGTCGTTGACCGCTGGCGCGCCGTCGGGATCAGGGAGCGCATGACACTGCGCACGATTCCCAAGGCATCGAAGTTCGCCTTGTGGCTCCTGATCGCGGCGTTGGACTTCTACATTTTCGCTCAGGTCATCGCTTATGCCGAGGACATCCCCGACCCTGGCCCCAAGGACGCGGCCTTCTGGCTCGGTGGTGCCGTGGGCCTCACCGTGTTCATCGTCGGGATCCTGCTCGCTCAGGCCATCCGTCGCGCCGCCTACTACATGGCGCAGAAGCGGCTCTTGAAGGAGATGAACGAGGCGGGCGAGGACACCACCGGCCTTCGGCTCTCGAACTACTCCCGCGGCATGACCTTCGCCTTCGCGCTCTTCTACCTGCTTCTGACCGCGGGCGCGGTCGTGTTGCGCTACCAGGGCGGCGGCAAGGCACAGCCCGGGCTCCTGATGCTGCAGACGGCCATCCCGGTGGTGGCGATCATGTTGGAGTTGCTGATCGACGATCCGACCGAGGTGCGCACCTCGGAACGGGGTGGCCTCGACTGGTCCCTCGAGACCCGCAAGCGTCGCCTCGACCGCAAGATCGCCAACCGGCAGCTGATCGCCTCCGAGCGCGAAGGTGCGGTGGGCGACCGGTACCGGTTCGAGCGTGCGGTGCTCACCACCATGCACGAGAGCCACGGCATCATCCAGACTCCCCGCCCCGAGACAGCGACGCCCGCGCCCGCGCCGGAAGCGGCTCCTGACACCGCCACCGCGCCCATCGAGCCCGGGACCGAGCCCGGGACCGAGCCCGTGATCGAGCCGGCCCCCCAGCCGGCAGCCGGCGCCGCTCCCGACGCGGTCACCGTCGATGCGAATTGAC
>JBBQLA010000488.1:0-2804 GCA_038327485.1 Acidimicrobiales bacterium | reverse complement strand
AATCAGCCGGGAGCCGAGGGTGTTGGGCGGTCGGAATCCTCTCGGAAACGACAGGAGGGCGGGCATGAAGCCCGCCCTCCTGTCGCAATGACTGAGCAGCGGCTCAATCAATCCTTGTGGAGACGATCCTTGACCGAATCGACAGCGTCCTCAAACTTGTCCTCGACCTTGTCGGCGAACTCCTTCAGCTTGCCGCTGGCCTTGTCGGCCTTGCCCTCCGCTTTGAGCTCGTGGTCGTCGGTGAGATCGGCAGCCGCTTCCTTGATCTTGCCCTTGGTCTCGTCGATGCTGGCCATGATGATTTCCTCTCGTTGGGTTCGGAGGAGTGCTACCCCTCCGGGCGGTGGTTCAAACAGACCTCACGTGGGTGTGACGCCTGTTCTGGTTCACTCGATCGCGCCTTCGCCCTTGACCGCAGCGCCGGTCTCGGTCATGTGCTGGTAGCTCTTCGAGACGGTTTCCTCGTTGACGTCGGCGGCGGCGGACTCGGCGGCGCGCTCCTCGTCTGGGGTAGGCGGTCGGTCGGCGTCATGAGCAGCGGCCGCGTCGGCGACGGCGGACGGATCAGTTTCTGAGGTGTCGGGACTTGAAGGGTCGGTGTTTTTGGTCATGAGTCCTGACTTCCCGGGCGGCCTCGTCCCCAAACCCGAGCAGCAGCCGTTTGCCGCGACTCGGCCCCGGGTACCTCGCCCCAATCATCGAGACCGCTGACACGGTGATGGGGGAGACCCGCTTCGGGTCCCTGTCCCAACAGTTCCGCGTCCGGATCCCCGATTTGTTGGGCGCCGGGCAGAGCGACCGCCCTGACCTGGAGTTCACCCGGGTCGTGGTCCAGTCGTCGGTCGACGCGCTGATCGCCGACATGCCCGACGCGGCAGTGATTGCCAGTTCACTCACCGCAAGAAGACCTACGCGGATGAGGCCTCGCTCGAACGCTCCGAGGTCGAAGAGACCCGACGGGCCGGTCGTCTCGGCCACGCCAAGCATCTCCAGTTGGCGTTCGACTTCGGTCGCCTGGCTCTCGATGTCGCCGACTCCGACGTGACACGGGTGAAGCCGACGGTGGTGCGGGCCCGGGGTCAGCACTTCACCGACAACAACGAGGCTCGAGCTTGGGAACGTGCCGGCGCTCGGGTGTTCGATGTGGAGAGCGGGTTGCCGCAGGTCGAGGAGCCGGCCCACCTCGCCGAGCTGATCGCGCCGCTCCTGTCGTAGCGGCCCGTTGCTTCGGTTGCTGGTGAGTCGCTCAGCCGCGCGCGGCGCGTCGAGCGTCGTCCTGCTGGCGGGGGATGGTCATGGGGATGGTGAGCGCCTCGTCGCGGCTGTGCGACAGGACATCACCAGGAAGGGTGATTGTTCCACCACCCTGGTGCCGCTCCGAAGGTTTGGCGCAGACAGGGTGGGGGTACCCCCTGTCGGATGTTGGACCGACCAGTCAGGGTGATGCTCGCCAACGATGTGCAACTCGTCATCGAAGGCATCAAGGCCATCCTCGCTCCTCATCGTGACCAGATCGAGGTGGTGGCGACCGCCACAGGGGACCCGGAGATCGTGCTCGAAGCACTCACGACGCCCGAGGCCGACGTGCTCCTCATTGATGCCTTCTCCCGCTCCGGTGCCGGGCTCGACGCCGCTCGAATGGTGATGGAAACCGATCCGCCGTTCGCCGTCGCGGTGTACACCGAGACCCAAGATCTCAGTCACCTCTTCTCCGCGCTGCGACTGGGGGTGCGGGGCTACCTGCTCAAGACCTCGACGAGCGAGGATCTGGCGAGCTCGCTGATCAGGATTGCCGGCGGCGAAGTGGTCATCGACCCAGGCCTGGCCACGCAGGCGGCGATGTTGGCTGCCCGCTCGACCGCCCGATCGGCGTGGGAGGGGGCTCACCTCGGATTGTCGCGCCGTGAGGCGGAGGTGCTGCGGTTGCTCGCCTCGGGGACAGCGGTGAACGCCATCGGGGAGCAGTTGAGCGTTGGTCGCGAGACGGTGCGGAGCCACCTCCGCCAGATCTACCGCAAGCTCGGAGTCAACGATCGTGGGGGCGCAGTCGCCGTGGCGTGGCGTGAGGGACTGGGCTCATAGTCGACCGGTCGATGTCACCGGGCGCCGCGGTCACCCGACCGTCGGCCGCCCGAACCGGGCCAGCCAACGACGCAGCCGCGCCTCACGCACTTCCTGCATCCGCACCGACCGCCGTCGTTCACGCAGGTACAGCTCGTCCAGCACCGTCTGCACGGTGGCCGCGATGGGCAGCGCGAGCAGGACGCCCACCAGCCCGAACAACTCGTTGCCGACCAGGATGGCGACGAGGACGGCCGCGACCGACATGTCGATCGCTCCCTTCATCACCTTCGGAACCACGACATAGTTCTCGAGTTGTTGGTAGACGAGAAAGAACAACCCGATGATGACCAGATCGCCGATACCGCCCGAGAACCCGGCCACCGCCATGGCGACCGCTGCACCGATCAATGCCCCGATCGCCGGTAGGAGGTCGGTCAGGGCGACCCAGACAGCAAGTGCAGCCGCATAGGGCACGCCCACCGCGAACAGGGCAATGAACGAGGTGACGCCGGCGATCACGCTGACGATGAGGTTGCCGGTCACGTAGCCGCCGACCCGAACGGTCACCTGGTCGGCGATCGTCTCGAATCGGGCGCGGTGTTTCGGAACCAACAAGCGTCCGACGGCGGTTCGCGCCCGGGGCAGATCGACGGCGAAACAGATGGTCAGGACCGAGACTGTCAAAGCGTCGACCATGATGCCGAACAATCCTCGCCCGATCCTACACGACTGATCCGGGA
>JBBQLA010000487.1:0-2809 GCA_038327485.1 Acidimicrobiales bacterium | reverse complement strand
ATGTCACCGTTGCCGAAGACCGGGATGCCCTTCACCGTGGCGCGAAGCTCGGCGATGGCCTCCCATCGTGCTGTGCCCGAGTAGGCCTGCTCGGCGGTGCGGGCGTGCAGTGCGATCGCCGCGCAGCCTTCGTCGACGGCGATGCGGCCGGTGTCGAGGAAGGTGTGGTGATCCTCGTCGGTGCCGATGCGGAACTTGGCGGTCACCGGCACGTCACCAGCGGCGCCCACCGCGGCCCGAAGGATCGACGCCAGCAGTTGTCGGCGGACCGGAAGCGCGGCCCCTCCGCCGAGCTTGGTGACCTTGGATGCGGGACAGCCGAAGTTGAGATCGATGTGGTCGACTTCGCCGTCGTCCACGAGGCGCCGGACCGCGTTGCCCATGACGACGGGGTCGACGCCGTACAGCTGGATCGACCGAGGCGACTCGTCGACGTCGAAACTGGCGAGCAACATGGTCTTGGCGTTGGACTCGACGAGGGCCCGGGCGGTGATCATCTCGCTGACGTACAGGCCGGCGCCCATCTGACGACAGATCCGACGGAACGGAGCGTTGGTGACCCCGGCCATGGGAGCGAGCACGACGGGGGGATCGACGACGATGGGACCGATGCGGACGGGATCGGGGCGCGTGACGGGTGCCGGGGCTGCGGCGGGCGCGGTGGTTGCGGTGGGGGCGGATTCGATGGGTCGAGCGTAGGGGTAGCGTCGGCGAAGTGGGAACGGGCGCCCGAGTGGGACGGCGGGCGAGCAGTGTTCTGCTGCTGACGGTCGGCTCGCTGCTGGTGTCGTTGTGGGGCGGGTTGTACTGGGTGCAGCGCAACATCTCCGACCGCGGCGCGGCGGTGGCGTTGCTGACCAAGCAACTCGACCAGCCGGTGGTGCGTCGAGCATTGGCCGACCAGATCGTGCTGCTGTTGCCCGAGGCCGGGGTGCTCAACGCGGAGGTCACCGCGACGACTGCTGGGGCCCTCGACAGCGCGCAGTTCCGAACGGTCTTCGCCGCTGCGGCCGGCCGCGCTCACCGCTTCCTCGTCGACGGCACCCAGGGATACCTCAGCCTCGACCTGAGTGCGTTCGTTCCGGCGTTGACCCGAGTGCTCGAACGAAGCGACCCCACCTTCGCTGCGGTGTTGCCGTCGGACCTGTCCCTCGAGATCGTGTTGGCCGACCAGAGCGATCTTCCGACGTGGTTCGAGACGGTGCGATCGCTGCCCACCATCGCCACGGTCGTGGGGGCGGTCGGTGCGTTGCTGATCGTCGGCGGATGTGTCGTGGCCCGACGTCGACTGCTGGCGCTGGGGGTGGCGGTGGTCGGTGTTGCGTCGTTCTCGGCGATCGGCGCAGTGGTGGTGCACGCAGCGCCGTCGCACATCGCCTCGGCCATCGGCGGCGGCTACGAGAGGGCCATCGACACGATCGCTGCTGATGCGTTGCACGGCCTGTTCGTGCAGCTCACCGCCACCGCTGCCGCGGGCGCCATCATCGGCGCCGGCCTCCTCGCCGGCGCGGTGATCCTGCGCCCCACCCCCAAGTCCGCCGCCTTCTCCGGCTGACCCCCACCCCGAACCCCACCGTTCTCGGGCTGTTCTGACTGCTCTCGGGGCTTCAACGGACCCGAGTTCAACTCGGGCTGTTTCGACCCGTCATGCGGCAGCGCGATGGGCGACAACAGACCGGATGGTGCTCAGCACACCATCGGGATCACCGACGACGTCGTCCCAGGTGAATCGCAGCGTCTGGAATCCCTGCGCTGCGGCAACTTGGTCGCGCTGACGATCCTTGGCCAGGTTCTGCAGTCTCCCGTGCCACTTGCGCCCGTCGGCCTCGATGATCAGCCGTGATTCGAGGTGGGTCCGATCGACGAAGCCGACCACCGACCCATCAGTCGGAAGCGGATGTTCATTCACGAACCGCAGCCCCGTTCGCACCAACAGCAGGTCGAGGCGGCGCTCCAACTCCGACATCGGAACCGGAGCCGCTCCCAGGTCATCGAGCACCGCTGCCATCTTCGTCATGCCGGGCTTCCCTCGCTTCGACACCCTCATCATCAGTTCCCCCACGCTTGCGAGGCTCGTTCGTCGCTCGATCACCAGGCCTTGAACCACCATCGAGAGACGCGGACGAGCGATCACCCCTGCGAGGTCGATGACAGTTCGCTCGAGCGTCGTGACCGGGAACCCGTCGATGACCGTCCGATCCGCTTCGCTCAAGTCAGTGGGCCGATGCAGCGTCACGGTCGAGAAGCTGTGTCCCTGCTGTCGATCAGACGACACGACCGCACCTACATCCTCCACGCCCCCTGCTCGATGAACGCGGGCCGCGCTCTGGTGCGATGCCAACGACCGATCGCCCACGTCGAGCAAGCCAACCCACAGCCGTTGCTGCCAGGTGTCGGCAGCTCCGACCAATGAATAGACGCCTCGGGCCCGCACGATCCACCAGCCCGATCTGACCCGCGGTTGGATCAGCCCCGGATTGCCGAACGCGAGTGCCTGGCGCCGATGGAAAGCGCCGTGCTGTTGTGCAGCAACGCGCGTGATCTCGTTGTCGAAGTTCCCCATCACTCCAGTAGACCCACGGGGTGCGACACTCAGATCCAGCGCCGAACTCGGGCTGTTTCAATCGCCGACAAGGCCCGAACGAGCCCGAGAAGGACTCGGGCTCTTTCAGTCGCCCTCGACGGGGCAACGAGCCCGAGAACAGAATGGGTCAGGGCGAGCGCCAGGAAGAGGGGGTCAGCGGCGGGTGGTCTTGGCTTTCACCTTCGTCCTGGCCTTCTTGGGAGGAGGGGGTGGCGGACGGGTGAT
>JBBQLA010000486.1:0-2816 GCA_038327485.1 Acidimicrobiales bacterium | reverse complement strand
TGTGCACCACGGTTGCCATAGCCATCGTGGCCTGCGCCGGAGTGACCTCTACCTGCTGATATCGCTCAGGCAGATCGCGGAGGGTCACGCCGACCGCTGGCCCAATCGATTGACCGCTGCCCGCATCGCTCTCGCTCATGTCTCGATCCCGCCTTCACTCGCCGCCTGATCCAGCCTACGGGAAGTCATCACGCAGGAATAGCGCGGAACTCTGCACCCGCTTCCGTGGTCGCTGCCTGCGTGGTCGATAGCGTGGCGGCGATGCCGATCCGCACCCGGGTGGTCGCGGCCTTGGTGGCGGTCGGCCTGCTCGTCGCCCTCACCGCCGTCCTGGCCACCCTGGTCCCCACCCACGCCGAGCCACTGGTCGTGCCGTCACCGGACGAGCCCGCGTCCGGGATCGACACGTCGAACCACCAACACACCGGCAGTCGGAAGATCGACTGGTCCGCGGTCCGCCGCAGCGGCGTCAGCTACGTCGTCGTCAAGGCGACCGAAGGCTCGACCTTCGACGACCCCTGGTTCACGCGGGACTGGAAGGCGGTCGGCGCGGCCGGGCTCTACCGCGGTGCGTACCACTACGCACGCCCGGTGGTCGGCAGCGCGGTCGCTGACGCCGGGCACTTCCTCGACGTGGTCGGCCCCCTCGATGCCCGCGAGGACCTGCCGCCGGTGCTCGATCTCGAGGACAACGGCGGCCTCGACCCCGCCGCGCTCGCGGACTGGGTCGCCGAATGGGTCGACACGGTGGCGCAGCGCACCGGCCGCCAGCCGATCGTCTACGCCACCCCCCACTTCTGGGCCGACTCGATGGCCGGCACCGACCAGTTCGCCGGCAACCCACTCTGGTACGCCCACCACACCGACGCGGCCGATCCCGGCCCGCTCTTCGGCGGCTGGACGGCCTGGTCGCTGTGGCAGTGGTCCGATGCCGGTCAGGTGCCCGGCATCGCCGCGGTCGTCGATCTCGACCGGCTGGCGGGCGGCGGTCCGGCGCTCGAGGCCCTGGCCACGGCCCGGACGGCGGCCGCCGCCGGCTCGTGAGTCGAAAACGAAGCGAGGGCTGGGAGGTGCTGGCGGTGGCTGGGCGCTACGACGCGCCGGCCGACGCCCGCACCAGTGCGTGCTGCACCAGTTCGAGCAGGGCCGTCTTGGTCGACGCCCGGTCACGGGCATCGGTGGTGATCATGGGCACGTCCTCGGGGACGGCGAGTGCCTCACGCACGTCGTCGAGGGAGTGCTGCTGCTTGCCGTGGAACATGTTGACGGCGACGATGAACGGCACGCCCTGCGTCTCCATGTAGTCGACCGCCGGGAAGCAGTCGGCCAGCCGGCTGGTGTCGACCAGCACGACGGCGCCGATGGCGCCTCGCACCAGGTCGTCCCACATGAACTTGAATCGGTCCTGTCCGGGCGTGCCGAACAGGTACAGGATCAGGTCGCTGCCGAGCGTGATGCGCCCGAAGTCCATGGCCACCGTGGTCGACGTCTTGCCGGTGTTGGTGCCACCGGTCTCGTCGATCCCTTCGGCGACCTTGGTCATGGCCGCCTCGGTGGTGAGTGGTGCGATCTCGGAGATGGAGCCCACGAACGTGGTCTTGCCGACCGCGAAGCCTCCCGCCACGATGATCTTGACCGGGAGGGGGACACCCTCTTCTTCCGGTTCGGTTTCCGCTGAGGCTGGCGCCTCAGAGCGCTTGAAGGCCATCGAGCACCCTTTCGAGCAGTTTCAGGTCGGGGCGCTGTTCGCCCGTCGTGGCATGTTGCGGCTTGTGGCTGTGGAGGAGACCCTGCTCGGCCATGTCGCCCACGAGGACGCGGGCAACACCGAGAGGGAGGTGGAGATGTGCGGAGATCTCGGCGATGGAGATCGGCGCCGAACAGAGCGAGACGATCTGCTTGCGCTCCAACGCCAGCCGAGGCGTCGCCGACACCCCCTGCGGGGTGACCTTGACGATCGTCTCGAGCGGCAGGTCGACGGACGAGCGCGTGCGACCCTGCGTGATCACGTACGAACGTACGCGAAACGCGGGACCACCTTCTTCGAGCTCGTCGTCGGCCGGGTTCATCGCGGCAGCGTGCTCTGGAGCTCGGCGCGGAGTTCGGGCGTGAGGACGGCACCGGCCTTCTCGACCAGGACCGCCATCTCGTAGCCGACGAGTCCGACGTCGCACTCGGCCGAGGACACACAGGCGAGGCAGGAGCCGTCGCTGATGCCCGTGACGAAGAGGAAGGCGTTCTCCATCTCGATGATGACCTCGTTCACCGCACCGCCGCCGAAGCGGCCGGCGGCACCGTAGGCGAGCCCGATCAGGCCCGAGGACACGGCAGCGAAGCGATCAGCGGCGTCACGATCGAGGCCCTCTGACGTGGCGATGGGCAGTCCGTCGGACGACACCACCACCGCATCATTCACGCCGGGCACCCGCTCGGCGAAGTTCTGCACGAGCCAGTTCAAGTTCCTGGCTTCGGAGCTGAGTTCCATGGTTGTCTTCCTGTCCTCCGGTTGACGTCGTGATCAGGCGGCTGGATGGGTGTGCGGACTCGCGACCGGTCGGGTCACGATTCGGGCAAATCGCTACTGGAACCATCGGCGCCACCACGGCCCTTATTGAGGCCCGAACGGTAACGAGACAGCATCTTGCGGACTTCCTCAGGCGAGCGCTGGCTTCCACCACCGGTGCGGGCCGCCATGATCGGCATCCCCCCGCCGCTGGCGTCAGCCGAGACCTTCTTGGGGGTGCGCTTGACCAGGCCGGCCGCGGTGAGTGGCGGCGGGGCGTCGGACTTGGCCTCGACGGTGGTCGGGGCCGATG
>JBBQLA010000485.1:0-2824 GCA_038327485.1 Acidimicrobiales bacterium | reverse complement strand
AGCTGTGCGACCTGTTCGACGAGCTCGGTCCGAGTGCGCCGACCTTGTGTGGAGAGTGGACGACGGCCGACCTGGCGGCGCACCTGGTGGTTCGAGAGCGCGATCCCCGCTCGGCCCCGGGCATCCTCATCGGCGGGCGTTTCGAGGCCTTCACCGAGAAGCTGATGGCTCGCCAACTCGACCGGCACGGCTATCGAGGGGTCGTCGACAAGGTCCGCACCGGTCCGCCCAAGGGTCCACTGGCCATCCCGGTGATCCGCCACGCCATGAACATCGTCGAGTTCTTCGTTCACCACGAAGATGTCCGTCGGGCCAACGGGGCCACCATCCGAACCGACCGTCCAGACCTCGATGCCGAGCTGTGGACCATGACCAAACGCCTGCTGCCGCTCATGGTGCGCAAGTCCAAGGTGGCCGACGTGCGGCTCGAGATCGTGAACCTCGCCGGGGAGCGCGCCGCAGCGGGCAAGGGCGCAACGGTGACCATGACCGGCGCCACGCAAGACCTCCTGCTGAAGCTCTACGGCCGCGACGCGGTGGTCGATGTCACCTACGACGGCCCCGCCGATGCCATCGCCCGGGTCAAGGCCGGCAGCTTTGGGATCTGATCGGCCGGGATCTGATCAGTTCGCTCAGAGATGGTCGGTGGTGAGCCCGCGAGTTGGAGACCACGACTCCACGAGCATCTCCTGCCCGGCGACGCGGGTGAGCACTGCGGAGTCGATCCGGACCACGAACATCGAGGCCTCGTCGGGTTCGAAGGAACTCCCGATGGCGGACAGGTAGTCACGCACTGTGTCGAGGTCGGTGACCTCGTGGGCGGTCCCCGACAACTTGGCGTCGCCGACCGCCAGCTCGGTGTCGATCGGAGCGGCGTGCAGGGCGAAGCGCGGATCGCGCAGCAGGTCGGCGCGCTTGCGTGATCCTGGCATCATTCCCAGCCACAGGTGATCGCCGTGGAAACGCGCCTCGTTGCCGCTCACTCGGGGCGCGCCGTCGAGACGCAGGGTGGCCAGCACATGGTGCAGGTGGCGCTCGAACTGGCTGCGAATCGGCCGAGCGAGTTCGGGAGCGGCGAGCTCGAACTGGTGCCACGTCACGCCGTCAGCCGCCCCGTTGTCGGCAGTCATGGTCAGCACCTCACAGGTCGGCAACGGGCACCGGCGCAGCCTCGGCTCGTTGGGTGGTCACGCCGTCGGTGACCAGGGCGGCCAAGCCGATCCAGACGATACCGAATCCGATCCACCGTTCGGCCGGCATCGACTCGTGCAGCACCACCACGCCGCACAGCAACTGCAGCACCGGCGTCACGTATTGCAGCAGTCCGATCGTCGAGTAGGGCAGTCGTCGCGCCGCTACTCCGAACCACAACAGCGGCACCGCGGTGACCGGCCCGGCCACGGCCAACCACAGGGCCACGCGAATCCCGGTCGTGCCGAATCGGGCGTGTCCGGTCGCCTCGAGTGCCACCAACGTCACCAGCGCCAACGGCGCCAGCACGGCGGTCTCCGCCGCCAACGACTGCAGCGACGTGAGGGGGATCTGGCGTTTGAGGAAACCGTACGACGCGAAACTCACCGCCAGCACGAGCGAGATCCACGGCACCCGTCCGTAGGCCAGTGTCAACACGCCCACCGCGACCACACCGCACGTCACGGCGAACCACTGCAGCCGTCGCAACCGCTCACCCAACACGCCCACGCCGACCACGATCACGATGAGCGGGTTGATGAAGTACCCGAGCGCGCCTTCGACCACGTGACCATGGGTCGCCGCCCAGATGTACACCACCCAGTTCACACACAAGACGCTGGCGGCCAGCGCGATCTTGCCGACCAGCCGTCGATCGGCGCGCAGTTCCGCGACCCATTCCCAGTCGCGCTTGATCGCCAGCGGAACGATGAGGAACAGCAGCGACCACAGGATGCGGTGGCACACCACCTCGATGGCGCTGGTCGGTTCCAACGAGTGGAAGTAGAGCGGAAAGACACCCCAGGCGACGTACGCTGCGAGCCCGGCGATCAGGCCGATCTCCTCGTCGGTGCGTTTCCCCTGTCGGGTCAACGGATCGGTGTTCAGAGCAGGATCCGCTCCTCGGGGGCGACGACCCCCATGACCGCCATGGCCCGACCGAGGCCGAGGAAGGTGGCGCAGCACATGGTGAGATCGGCGATCTCACCGTCGCCGAACACGGCGCGGACCCGCGTCCACCACGCGTCGTCCATGCGCAGATGATCGAGGGCGAAGGTCTGGGCGAACTCCGCGGCCATGCGTTCGCGATCGGTCAGCGACTCGCTCGTTCGCCAGTTGGTGACCTCGTGGTAGTAGCCCTCGGTCACGTGGCCCATCTCGGCGTCGCGAGCCCGGGTGTCGCGACACACCGCGCAGTCGTTGATCAACGCGATGGTGAAGCGGGCGGCTTCGCGTTCACGCAGGCTCAGTTGGGTGTTGGTGTACACCGCATCCGACAGCGCCCCCATGCCCACGGCCATCTTCGGTCGGTGCAGGGACCAATCGATGTGATCGCCCAGAGAGCGTTCGGCTCGGAGCGAGGCGGGAGGTTCGATGCGTGCCATGCTCGAAGGCTACCGAGGGACACCAGTCACAGCTCCGGTATTGCTGGCACCGCGGGTTCGCGCCGCAGACTGGGAGAGTGAGTCCCGCCGAGCGTCGCGACATCTTGATCATCGGCGGCGGTCCGGCCGGTGCAGCCGCGGCCATTCGCGCGGCTCGGGGTGGCGCCTCGGTGACGGTCTTCGAGAAGGGCAAGCCGGGCCGGGACAAGATCTGCGGCGACGGCCTCACCCCGCGTGCGGTCAAGGCG
>JBBQLA010000484.1:0-2826 GCA_038327485.1 Acidimicrobiales bacterium | reverse complement strand
CTGGAGACGGTCGAAAACCACGAACACCACGGTGCGGGTGGGGTGGAGGGCGTCGTCCATGTCTCCATCGTGCTCCCGCACCCCCGTGTCTGCAATGACACGTTCCTGCCGATCTCTGCCACGCCTGGTGTAGTCAATCCCAGCCGGACAGAACAGCGCGAGGATGAGCGAATGGGTGTGCGAATCGGTGGAGGGCAGGGGTTCTACGGGGACGGGCACGCGCCGCTGGGTGACCTGCTCGACGCCGGCATCGATTACCTGGTCTGCGAAGCACTGGCCGAGCTGACCCTCGCCATCCTGCAGAAGGACCGCCAGCGTGACGAGTCGTTGGGTTACACCCGCGATCTGCCGCGCTATGTGGCCACCGCGGTGCCCTACCTGCTGGACGGGCGCACTCGCATGATCACCAACGCCGGCGGGATCAATCCCATCGCAGCCGGTCGGGCGGTGGCCGCCGCACTCCGCGAGCACGGCATTTCCGGACTACGTATCGCCACGGTCGTCGGCGACGACATCCGTCCCCACGCCGATCACCTCGACCTTCCCGACGACACTTTGTTCGCGCACGCCTACCTCGGCGCAGCGCCCATCGTGGAGGCCCTCGATGCCGGCGCGCATCTGGTGATCACCGGCCGCGTGGCCGACGCCTCACTGTTCCTGGCGCCGCTGATTCACGAGTACCAGTGGGCCATCGACGACTGGGACCGGATGGCGGCGGGGATCACTGCGGGGCATCTGCTCGAGTGCTCCGGACAGGTCACCGGCGGCAACTACTCGGGCGATTGGTGGGTCAATGACAACCCGACCCGCGTCGGGTTCCCCATCGGCGACGTCGAGGCCGACGGCAGCTTCGTCATGACGAAGCCGCCCGGCACCGGCGGGCGGGTCACTTTCGACACCGTTCGCGAGCAACTGTTGTACGAGGTACACGACCCGTCGGGCTACCTCAATCCTGACGTGACCGCCGACTTCACGAGCATCCGCTTGGAGGACCTCGGCGACGACCGGGTCCGCGTGTCGAACTGCACCGGCCGTCCCGCGCCCGACACCCTCAAGGGTTTGGTCTGCACGCCCGGGGGATGGGCCGGCGAGGCCCGAGTTTCCTACGGCTGGCCCGATGCCGAAGCCAAGGCGCGGGGTGCAGTGAGCTTCCTTCGAGTTCGTGCCGAGCAGGCGGGCGTCGCGGTGGACGAATGGTGCGAGGAGTACTTCGGCGTGAACTCGTTCGGCGGACCCACCTTGCGAGGTGAGGTCGAGCACGATCCTCCCGAGGTGATGGCCCGTCTCGCCTGGCGCTGTGCCACCCGTGAGGAGGCGTCCCGGGTGGGCGTCGACGCAGGGCTGCTCGGGCTCAGCGGCCCTCCGACGATCGCCGCTTCCGACCGTGCCCGGGGAGGTGCTCCGACGCAGCTGCTGCGCCTCGCCGCGGTGCCGGTCTCGCGTGAGCTGGTCGCGGAGCAGGTGCGGGTCGAGCTCACCGAGCTCTGATCAGCTCGGGACCTTCTGGTAGCGACCGGTCACGAAACGCGACCCGTCGAAGTCGAGGGACCAGATCGATCCCTTGGCGCAACCCGACTTGGTGGGGATGTCCATTCCTCGTAGCTGGGCCCGGCGGATCAGTTCGGGGATGACGTCACCGTGACTGCACAGCACCACGTCGCCGCGGAGGTGGCCGGCCCACTCCAACAATTCCCACGACTTCTTGATGGCTGCCCCTTCGAACAGGTCCTCGTGAGCTTCGACGGCGAGGTGATGATGCGCTGCGATCGGCGCAACGGTCTCTCGGCAGCGGCGAGCGGGACTGGTCAGCACCCGCACCAACGCGGAATCGGCCAGGAGGTCGGACAGGTGATCGGCCTGATCCAGCCCGCCATGGTCGAGAGGTCGATCCGAGTCCGTCGGATCTCCGTCGTCTCGCACGCCAGCCGATGCGTGGCGCACCAGGAACACGGTCACGGGCGCGAAACGTAGCCGCGGTACTCAGGTCGGGGGAACCCTGGGTTCCGACCCACAGATGCGATCTGGCGGTTCTGTGGACGAATCAACGCGCTCACGTCCACGATTCGTCGTCAGATTCTCGGACCGGCGGCCATTCGCGGGTCTTCAGCTCCGCCGAATCCTCGTAGTGTCGAGGACGTGACGGCGATCCAGCTGCGGGACCTGTGTGGCGTGCGATCCGGCGACAAGGGGGATCTGAGTGACCTCTCGTTGTTCGCCGACGATGAGCCAGCCTATGAAGCGATCCGTGCCGAAGTGACGGCGGATCGGGTGAAGGACCACTTCGGTTCGCTCGTCGCCGGGACGGTCGTCCGCTATGAGGTGCCCAACGTGTGGGCGCTCAAGTTCGTGATGACCGAGGCGCTGGGCGGGGGAGGCGCTGCGACGTTGCGCGCAGACAACCTCGGCAAGACGCTCGGTGGCGCACTCTTGCGAATGATCATCGAGGTGCCCGATGAGGTGGCCGCAGCTGCGCCTCGCAACGGTCGTCGGGCTCCGCTACCCAGCGATGTCCAGTGAGCTTCTTCGACCGGAATCGCAAGGCGCTGGCAGCGAAGGGGATCGATCCGGCTCGTCTGCCGGCCGGGCAGTACTCCACCGACCGGTTTCCGGTGTTGCACGTGGGCGACGTGCCCACCTATCGGGACCTGTCGGAGTGGACGCTGCGCATCTCCGGACTCGTCGAGCGTGAGGTCACGTTGTCGTGGGCCGATCTCCAGGCACTGCCCCACGTGACCCAGACGGTCGATATCCACTGCGTGACGAAGTGGTCGAAGTTCGACACCTCGTGGAGCGGGGTCCGGCTCGCGGATCTGCTGGCACTGGCCG
>JBBQLA010000483.1:0-2831 GCA_038327485.1 Acidimicrobiales bacterium | reverse complement strand
CCTCGGTCACCGGCCCTGGGATGTTGCGACTGGGCATTGCGCGCTACGCCCACGGGTCCCGCCGTCGCGACACCCCCCTCCCCCACTATCAGTTCACCCGGGCGGGGTGTGGGGGTGCGCGACGCGTGGTTGGTCGGTTGCCGCTTCGGCAGCATTCCGATGGCGAACCTGCGCTGGACGTGGCCCGTCGGCCTCGTGCTCCAGGTGGCTGTCGTCTGGGCCGTCGTCGAGCTGGCCCGTCAACATCCGCGGATCACCTCGGTCCTGCCCAGCCTGCGCACGATGGTGGCGGGCGTCGGTTGTCTGGCCGTGGTGGCCCTGACCGCGCTCGATGTGCCGTGGCGCAACGAGGGATCTGGCGCCACCGTGACCTTCCGTGCGCCGGTGGTGCGCACCCTCGACCGGGCCGGCGCCCGCATCACCGGAGCTCGGTTCTTCGTGCCGGTCACCGCGGACCCGGTACGCCGCGACTGGCTTGCGCCTGTGTTGTTCTGGCTCGACGACCACGACGTCGCCTACTCGGTGTCGGATCCCCTCGTGGGACGGCAGGTCGGCGGGCATCGATACGTCGACGGTCGCGAGACGGCCACGCTGCTGATCCGTGGAGGCCCCGAGGTGCTCGATCCTCTCCCTCCCGGCTACCTCCCACTCGGTGCCGACCTCCCGATCGGCGTCGCCGACCGATCCTGGTACCAGGAGACGACCTCGTCGCTGCGAGACGCGCTTGTCACCTTCGAGGAACGCATCGCCGCATCGCCCGAGCTGGCATGGCGTTCCCTCACGGCCTCGGGTGCCGCGCTCGGTGTGCGCAACCTGCGCGAGCGATCGGCCAGCGACCTGCTGTGCGGTGTGGGCACCGCGTTCCAAGCAAGCTCCGAGGAGTTCGAACGAGACGTGATCAACCTCGCGGCACGGCTCCGTTGGTGTCGGCTGAGTTCTCAGCTCGATGCGGCGGCTGTCTCGATCAGCGTGGGTCCGCCACCGAGATGATCACGCGTCGCGTGTCGGTCGGCGGGTCCTGGCCGCCGGCATCCAGTCGGGACCGGCGGTGATGTCGATCCGATCCAGTAGCCGCTGGCCCACTGGCTCGACCAGGTCAAGGAAGCGGAGGGTCGTGGTCGCACCAAGGCTGCGCCACGCCAGCGCGGCCAGCTCGCCGGTTCGGGCCTCGATCTGCTCGCGCAGGGCCAGGCCGTACTCGTTGACGTTGCCGTCCGTTGCCAGCCCGCGAGCTTCGAGTCCCGCCAGCGCGGCGTCGATGTCCGCGTCGTCGGCGCCGCGACTTCGCGGGATCCATTGGCCTGGGTAGTTGAGGTGAGCGTCGTGGAGGAGACCGGCCTGCACTCCGCTCAGGTCCTCGGCCCCCAGCAGCATGAAGTGGGTGTCACCCCGGAACTCCCGAATGCAGTTGACGGCCAGCCATGCCGAGACGAGCTGATCGGTCGGCCGAGGCGCCTGGCGGTGCGCTGCGAACAGGACCCGCCCGGCGCTTGGAAGCCCGTCCGCCGCGGCCCACAGCTCCTCGCTCAGCGCGGCGAGGTCATCGCAGATCTCGGGAACGTGGACCCGTAGGCCACGGCCCACCGCCTCGTTCCGCGCTGCGGCGACCAGCTCGAAGGTGGTGGCGCACGAGGTGCTCTCGATGCACAGCTCGATGAACCCGGGATGGATCGTGTAGAACGCCGCCGCGACCGCCTGGTGGCCGGCGGGCGCCAGAGGGGCGGCCCGGCTGGCGATGTAGTAACCCAGCCCTCCGTCGCCGCTGAGATCGGAGAACAACTCGACCGCCACCGAGTCCCAGTAGATCCAGCCGATCAGGCGATGCGAGGCCATCGACGCCCGTGCACTCAGCTCGGTCCAGTCATCCACGCCAACACCCCCGACTCGGGCGACCTGAGACGGCCGCATCGCCACGCTATCGACGAGGCGCATGAGGCTGTTCTGTTGCGTCGCCCGCACCTCCGGCCATCGTGCGCGATGAGAACGAAGCTGCCGCCCACTGGGTCACCTCAGGTTGTTGGGTGCACCACCGAGGGGAACTCACTACCGAGGTACGGCTGGTTGCCGTAGTGGTCGACGTGCACGACCTCGCCGATCGGTCGGCGGGTGGTGGGGCCGTAGCGGCCGCGCGCCCATCCGATCGGGATGATGCACACGGGGACCACGCCCCGGGGTAGCCCGAGGATGCGTCGGGCGACGGGGACGATCCACAGTGGCAGCGTCTGGATCGACGCTCCGAGACCCACGGCCCGACAGCCGAGCAACAGGTTCTGCACGGCGGGGAACACCGACCCGTAGAACGACGACACCGAGATCTGCGGCCACCCGACGGGGTGGTGCTTCAGGTTGCTCCGGTAGCAGGGGATCACGAACACCGGGAGGTCCTCGAAGTTCTCCGCTTGCCACGCGCCCGGTGCCATTTGGCGCAGCGCCTTGTCGTCGCCGTTCGCCATGCGCTTCTCGATCGGATGAAAGGTGCGGAAGAGCAGCCGGTACAGCCGTGCGAGGCGGGCTTTCTGTGCCCGGTCCTCGACGACGATGTACGACCAGTCCTGGGTGTTGGAACTGGTCGGGGCCTTGAGCGACAGTTCGAGCAGCGCCAACAACAGGTCGTGATCCACGGGATGGGTGTGCAGGCGCCGCACCGCACGTTGGGTCCGCATGGCCTCGACCATCGGCATGCCGAGTCTGGAGAGGGCCTCTGGGGTGTCCGGCGGAACGAAGTCGTCCATGGCGCCGAGCCTATGCAGTCCATGGGTGGACATGAGCGAGCTGCTCATCATCTCAGTCACAACGCGGAGGACTCGCTGCAGTGTCCGTTCGCTGTCCAG
>JBBQLA010000482.1:0-2832 GCA_038327485.1 Acidimicrobiales bacterium | reverse complement strand
ACCGATCTCATCCACCGGACACCTCCTCGTGGCGTCACGTCTGCTCGGACTGCCCCACGCCAAGGGAAGCGCCGGGCTCGAAGCCGTCAACACCTACGCCATCGCCATCCAATTCGGCGCCATCCTCGCCGTCCTCGGACTGTTCTGGCGCCGCTTCGTCGACATGATCCAGGGCCTCCTCGGCAAAAACCCCGACGGACTCCACCTGCTCATCACCCTCACCATCGCCTTCCTCCCTGCGGCGGTCGTCGGTGTCGCCCTCGACAAGAAGATCGAAAGCGCCCTCTTCGGACCCTGGCCGGTCGTCATCGCCTGGATCGCCGGCGGTCTGCTCATCCTCGGGCTCGAACGAACCGGACGAATCCCGAGCCGGGGCGCACCCGCCGAGGTGGGCCACAATCCACTCGCCTCGATCACCTACCAACAGGCACTCATCATCGGCGCCGCACAGTGTGTGGCGCTCTGGCCCGGAACCAGCCGCTCACTCGCCACCATCCTTGGCGCACTCCTCGTCGGCGTCTCCATGCCCGTCGCCGTCGAGTTCAGCTTCCTCCTCGGCTTCGCCACCCTCACCGCCGCCACCGGATTCAAACTCGTCAAACACGGCGGAACACTCGTCGACCAGTTCGGCTACATCAACCCACTCATCGGAACCCTGTTCGCCTTCGCCTCAGCGGTGATCGCCATCAAATGGCTCATCACCTACCTCGAGCGCCACGACCTCTCGGTCTTCGCCTGGTACCGATTCGCCATCGCCGGCATCACGATCGCGTTGCTCGCCGGTGCAGTGATCTGACCCGTTCACCAGCGGCTGGTCGGTGGGGCCGTCGATGGCCCGACGTGCTCAGCGAGCCAGGAGTTGAGCGGCGCCGCTGTGCGCCAGACACCGAGGATCCGTGTTGCCGCGCCCTTCGTCCCGATCCATGCTGCAGGCTCCCAATCGCGGATGGCGGCCACGCTCTTGCGTCGGAGCAATTCGATACGGGGATGGTCACGCGGGTAGCCGCGAGGTGCCGTCTTGAGCTCGTGACCCTCGATCCTCAGCTTCTGATTGCGGAGCGACCCGACGATCCCGGCCAGTTGGGTGCCGAGGACTTCGTCATCAACGGCGCGCCGGTACCGTCCCAGCTGGTCAGGCGCCATCATCCAGAACCCGGCACCGACGGCGAGACCGTTGGCGGAGATGCCGACGTAGCAGCCCTCACCTTTCTCCCCCTCACCCACCGCGTAGCACGCGGTCTTGTACGGGGTCTTGTCCTTGCTGAAGCGGGTGTCACGGTTGGGGCGGAACACCTTCAGCGGACCGATCTCGTCGGCCACAAGCTCGCTGAGCGCTTCGAACGGCGCCCGCACGTCGGTGTCGTAGGTGCCCTTGTGGGCGAGCCAGTAGGGCCGAGTGTTCTCTGCTTCGAGCTGTCGGTAGAAGTCGAATGCGGTCGGCGGCCAGCCACGAAACTGCGGTTCCATGGCGAGATGCTGCCACGTTCACCACGCACCGAGGTCCGCCTCGACTGCCGCGCGGGGAGGGCGAGTTCTAACGGTCACTGCACGGTGGCCGCAGCATAGAGGTCGGTGGGGCTTTGGTAGCCGAGCGAGCGTCGGCGTTGGCCGTTGATGATGCTGGCGACACGGTCGACCTCGGCGGGTGTGGCGAGGTCGAGGCGTGTGCCGCGTGGGAACCAGAAGCGCCATTGCCGGTTGAGGTTCTCGATCTGGCCGCGTTGCCACGGCGAGTGCGGGTCACAGAACCAGCAATCGAGATCGAACGTGTCAGCGATCGTCGCCCACCGAGCCCACTCCGAGCCTTGGTCGAAGGTGATCGAGCGCCTCAAGTGAGGCGGGATCTGCTCGAGCCCTTCGACGAGTCCGCCGACCATCGCGTCGGCGGTGTAGCCGTCGGGCATCGTGACGCCGATCGAGTAGCGGGTGACGCGTTCGGTGAGCCACAGCATCGACGACTGGTTGCGTGCGCCGATGATCTGGTCGGCTTCCCAGTGACCGAGCTCGGTGCGGTCGTTCACCGCCTCGGGACGCAACGCGATGTTCGGCAACGCCGGGCGCTGACTGGCATGGCGCTCCTGGCGGTTGCGTCGACGGGGCCGTCGCATCCGGAGGCACTCGGTGGGCTTCACGTCGAGGGTTCGGGCGTAGATGGCGGTGTAGATCGTCTCGACACACACCCGGTCGGTGACACCGTCAGCGACGAGGTCAGCCCAGATCGCTTCGGGTGAGCGGCCTATGACGAGTTCTGCGGTGACGCGATCGCGGAGCCTGCCTGGTTGGTCGAGCCGGCGTTGTCGTGGTCGAGCCTTGGCTGCGGTGGCGGCCCGGTCGGCGACCGCGGGTCGGTAGTTGTGGCGGCCACCGTTCAGGGTCACGTCGCGGGCCATCGTGGTCCGATGACGACCCAGCCGGCGGCCGATCACCGCCCACGACACAGCCGGGTCTTCGATCAACGCGCGAGAGATCTCCTCGCGTTCGGGCAGCGACAACGGTGTGCCTGGCATCCTGGGGTTCTCCAACGGTCGGTGTGGTCAACAGCACCGGCAATCATGCCGGGACCGTGCACCGACCGTTGGAACTCACCGAGCCGACCAACGATCAGGATCGTGGTGGCGAGGCAGCGCGCAGCGTGTCGGGTTCGACGGTCGGCGCTGCGGCGGAGTTGCCCCGTAGTTCGACCAACACGAGTTCGTCGCCTCGACAACCCAACGGAGCCCCAGGTTGAGCGGCTGCTTCTTGCCCGGTGTCCTTGTGCGGCGCCGTTGGATCGCGTGATCGTCAATCCCGAGCGCGGTGAGCTGACGTCGGATCACGGGGTAGTCGTAGCCG
>JBBQLA010000481.1:0-2847 GCA_038327485.1 Acidimicrobiales bacterium | reverse complement strand
GGTCCGACCAACATCGACATGGAGGAAGGCGACACCTACTTGATCTATCTGCCGTTCTTCCACGTGAACGCGCAGAGCTGGTCGATCTGGACCACCCTCGGCGTGGGCGGCACCGTGGTGCTGCAGCCCAAGTTCTCCGCCGGCCGGTTCTGGGAGGTCATCGCCAAGCACAGCGTGACCCACATCTCGCTGATCCCGTTCGTGTTCAAGGCCGTGGCCTCGCAGCCGGTGCCCGAGCACACCGTGAAGGTCGGCGTGTTCGGTCTGATCATGCCCGAGCTGGACGCGTGGCTGGGCATGCGCGTCGTCGCCGCCTACGGCATGACCGAGACGGTCATCCACGCAGTGCACGGCAACAAGTTCGAGCGTCTCCCGCGCCTGGCCATGGGCAAGCCCACGCCGGGCTATGAGATGGTCATCGTCGATCCCGACACCAAGGAGATCGTCAAGGAAGGTCAGATCGGCGAGATCTGGCTGCGGGGCACCCGGGGCATCCAGCTGTTCCTCGAGTACTTCGACAACGACGAGGCCAACGCCAAGGCGTTCAACGCCGACGGTTGGCTGCGGACCGGCGACCTGGTCCGCCTCGAGGCCGACGGGAACTTCTTCTACTGCGATCGCGACAAGGACGCCCTCAAGGTCGGCGGTGAGAACGTGTCGGCCCGTGAGGTCGAAGACGTCGTGCGCACGGTGCCGGGCGTGGAAGACGCCGCAGTGGTCGGCAAGTCCCACGAGATGTTGGACCAGGTCGCTGTGGCTTTCGTCATCAAGGCCGGCGGTGCTCCCGACGACGACGCGCTGGCCACGTCGATCATCGACGCCTGCAGCACCAACCTGGCCGACTTCAAGGTGCCTCGCGCCGTGTACTTCGTCGAGGACTTCCCCAAGGCCACGCTCGACAAGGTGGCCAAGAACGAGCTCCGCGACATGGCCGACGCCCACCCCGAGGTGTAGCCGCCAGCGAGGCCGCAGCAGCGCTGCTACTTCAAGGTGAAGTTGAGCGTGCCGGTGGTCTGATCGCGGGTGTAGGTGGCGATGTAGGCGCCAGCGGTCGCAGCCGGGACCAGGAACTCGAAGACTGCGTCGCGATCGGCTGGCGTCACCGGCCACCCGGTCGTCGCCACTGCGGCGTTGGGCAGGTTCGTGGCGTCGAGCTGTTGAAGTGTCGAGCCGTCGGGCAGTTGCAGCGACATCTGCAGGATGCCGGCCCCGTGGTCGGTCGTCGTGGTGCCGCGCACATGGAGCCGCAGCACCCGCTTGCCCACGAGCGCTTGCATCGACTTCAGCTGGTAGCCGACGAGCGAGCCGTTCTGCACGACGACGGTGTCGACGCCAGCCACCATGGTGCCGGTGATGGGCTCGGTCACCGCTGCTCCGTCCCATCCCTTCGGTGCTGACTTGCCGAGCGGCAACGACACCTGGGCGACGTCGACCTTGCCGAACAGCATCGACACCGCATCGAGGCTGGTGATCGACTGGGGCAACGTGAAGCGCCAGGTGACCTCGTCGACGGTGGCGGGAGTCGGCAGCTCGCCGACGCGCTGCACCTGGGTCACGTCCACCGACGAGGTGTGCAACGACACGTCGCCGCTGAACATGCCGTGACCGATATCGGCCGAGAGGCGGGTTCGGACCACCGCCACCCGTTGGCTGTTGGTCGTCTCGATGTGAGCTGACAACAGCTCGATCAGGCCACCGCCGTACCACGCCGAGACCTTCTCGGTCGGCTTCGGGGTGGGCCACGCTCCCGGGGAACCCCAGCCCTTGGTTGGCTTGGGCAGGTCGAAGCTCAGCTCGCCGAGCGTGCTGTCGCGGTTGTAGGTCAGCGTGTAGGTGCCCCCGAAGTCTTCAGGCACCTGGAACCACAGGTAGTCCTGACCCGTGGCAGGTGCGACTGGCCAACCGGTGAGGGATCTACTCAGATTGTCGGCCTGGCGCGCCGCGCTCCACTGCGAGGTGCGGCCGTCGGGGCGCTTGAGCCACCCCTGGATGATCCCGGCACCGTTGATGGTCGTCGTCGAGCCGGTCACCTTCACCCGCACGTAGACCGTGTCGCGGTCGGCGGTGCTGTCGACGTCGCGATTCGAGACCTCCGCCTCGGTGGCGGTGAGCGTGTCGACGCCGGCGGTCAGGGTCCCGCTGATCGGCGTGACGATGGGCGGAAAATCCACCAGGGTGCCCTTCTTTCCCAACGGCACCTCGGCCGTCTGCTCCCAGCCGTATCCCGGCCGGAACACCAGGTCGTCGAGACCGAACGACGCGCCGTACGCGATGTCGTATCGAAGCGACCCCTGGCCCTTGGCGCCTCCCGCCACCTCGCGGATGCTGTCGAGGACATCGGTCGAGCTGAGGCCGGCCACTGCGAGCTCGGTGTTCGCCAGTGCGAAGGGACGGGGCGTGGCGGAGTTGTCGACGTCGAGGAAGACCTCGACGGTGTTCTTGGAGTTGGCGTCCTTGGCTGGGGTGATCACGACCTTGGTCACCGTCACCACCGCGTACTGGTGGTGGAAGGTGATCTTGGTGTCGAACGATCCGCCTTTCACGATCGGTGCTGCGCCCTTGTCCGCAACCGTGGTCGTCGTGGCGGCGGGTCGGCCACCCGCGCCGGTGGACTCCGTCGTGGAAGGTGACAGCTTCGCCGAGGTGGCGTCGTCGCTCGAGCAGGCGCCGGCCACCAGCCCGAGCACGCCGATCATGAGCACCGCGGTCATCAGAGGTGGAACGGATCGTCGCATCGTGGTCATGGGGCGAGTCTTCGCCGTGCGCTCGTGGCTCGCATCAGGGAAAACCCTCGAAACCGGCGAGGTCGGGCGGTGTCCCGATCATGTGGCAGCCAGAATGTCTCCC
>JBBQLA010000480.1:0-2849 GCA_038327485.1 Acidimicrobiales bacterium | reverse complement strand
GGGATCAACCCGGCGGATGGCACCAGCACGTGGGCCCGGTCCTCGAAGAACCCGAGGAAGGTACGCCGCACTTGATCGGAGGACATCGCACTGGAGGACAGAGCACTGGACATGGTCCGGGCAATCTAGCGGCGGGTGCCTCGATGCCGATCCGCCACGCTCGTGGGCTCGAACCGGTCCCTCAGCTCGACTTCACGAGCGCGGGCCGCAACCCGACCTTCGCTGAGCGCATCGCGAACCACGGTGCCAGCCGCCCTCGCCGCGTCGGTGGCGACCACGGCCAGATGCGATGGCCTGGTTCGCTGGATCTGGTCGCGGACCTTGCGGGCGGCCCACACGGTTCCACCGGCGCCCGCGGCCACGCCACTCCCGAACCAGATCACTCGTTTGAACATCAGGCACCTCGCCCGCGGAGTCGACGAACAGCGCGACCGGTGCCCGACGCGGCGGCCGCGGTCTTGATCACCGGGTTGGACAACACCCGGAACGCCGCCTGGGTGGCGGCGTCGGCTGTTCCGGTGACGTTGCCGGCGTGGCGGATGATGTCGTCGAGTCGGTCGACCTGTCGACTCGCCCCGTCCGCAGCGGTTTCGAGGCGCTCCGACGCGGGCACCGCCACCTCGTCGAACCGGACGACCGCGGCGCGCAACTCGTTCGTCACCCGGACGAGCCGGGCGCACACCAAGGCCAGCGCGGCGGTCGCCACGACGGCGACCAAGGCGCAGATGACAGCGGCGAGCTCTGCGGCGCTCATCGTGGCCAGACCAACATGGCCGTCAGTCTCCCATCTCGGGGGGCAGTCGGCGTTCCACGTCGGCTGACGAGGCAATGTCGGTGACCACGTCGCGCGACTTGGTCGCTCGGGCCAGGTAGCCCGCGGCGTGCGCCAGGTTGTACCGAGCTTCTGGCATGCCCACTGACTCGACGGCCCGCGCCGCAGCATCGGCGATCAGCAGCGCCCGAGGGTCGGCGGGGCCGATGTCCTCCGAAGCGAAGATCACCATGCGCCTCGCCACGAACCGGGGGTCTTCTCCCCCATCGAGCATGAAGTTCATCCACGCCAACGCTTGGGAGGGGTCGGAGTGGCGCATCCACTTGATGAAGGCGCTGGCCGAGTCGTAGTGGACGCCGGTGCCGTAGCGGAGGTCACCAGCGCCCAACCCGCTGCGGGCATCAGCGTGGGTCACGGTGGCGTCACCGCGCGATGACGAGATGGCGATGGCCACCTCGAGGGTGGTGAGCAACTTCCGGCCGTCGCCATCGCTGGTGGTCCGCAGCAATGCACGGGCATCGTCGTCGACGTTCACCTCGGAGAGGGTGGCGGCTCGCTCCAAGAGGACGTCGAGGTCGTCGGAGGTCAACGGTTCGAGGCGCAGCACCGTGCAGCGCGACAACAGCGGACCCACGATGGTGGCCCATGGGCTCTCGGTGGTGGCGCCGATCAACGACAGCAGCCCGGATTCGACCGACGGCAACAACGCATCCTGCTGGGTTCGGGTGAACCGGTGGATCTCGTCGAGGAACACGATGGTGCGGCGATCTCGTTGACCCAGCAGGTCGGTGGCCGCGGCGGTGGTCTTGCGGATGTCGGCGACGGTGGCGGTCACGGCCGACAGCGCCACGAATTGATCAGCGCGCTCGTTGGCCACCAAACGGGCCAAGGTCGTCTTGCCTGAACCGGCGGGGCCCCACAGGATCAGTGACGGCAGCCGCTTGGCCTTCGACATGGCCAGCAACGAACCACCTGAGCCGACCAGGTGCTGCTGGCCCACCACGTCGGACAGCCTCCTGGGTCGCAGCCGTTCCGCCAAGGGCGCGGTGCCCGCCAACGCGTCGTCAGCGGCAGCGGAGAACAGGTCGGCGCACATCTGGCGGTGAGCCTACGGCCGCAGCGGCTGCGGCCTCGGCGGGCGCACCTGCGTGGGGATCGGGGGCCGGCTGCCTAGCCTGATATGAGTGAAGTTCTTTCTCCTCCTGATCGTCATCGCCGTGGTGACGGCCGTCGTCATGAAGTACCGGGTCAAAGCCCGGCGGGAGCGCAACGAAGTGATGGCGCGTCTCGACGCCGAGCGCAAGGAGTTCGGCGTCGTCAGCCCCACGGCTGAACTGTTCCGTGAGGTCGGTGTGCCGGTGCCACCCGAACTTCGCGCCGAACTCGTCGGCGACGTGGCTCCGATCGCCCCGCCACCGACACCGCCCGGGTAGTTCAGGTCGCTTTGGGAAGCAGCCGCAGGCCGTAGACCTCGAGGTCTGCCGGCGACAATTCTGACGGCGCCTGAGTGAGTGGATCGCTCCCGGACTGAGTCTTGGGGAAGGCGATGACCTCACGGATGTTCTCCTCGCCCACGAGCAGCGCCACCAGTCGATCGATGCCGAACGCGAACCCGGCGTGGGGCGGAGCTCCGTAGCGGAACGCGTCGAGCAGGAAGCCGAACTTCTCCTGCGCCTCGTCAGGGTCGATGCCGAGTAGGGAGAACACCTGCTGCTGCACGTCGGGACGATGGATCCGGACACTGCCCGAGCCGAGCTCCCATCCGTTGAGCACGAGGTCGTAGGCCTGCGAGCGCACGTCGAGCAGTCGGGTCACTTCCGCGCCGTCGGCCACCTCGTCGATGATCGAGCGGTCGTCTGCGTTGGGCATCGTGAACGGATGATGCGCGCTGACTGGCCGACCGGTGGTCTCGTCGATCGACTCGAAGAGCGGGAAGTCGACGACCCACAAGAAGTTGAGGCCGCCTTCGTTGACCGGGGGCCGACCGAGCTCCACTCGCAACAGGCCCAACACATGGCGAGTTCTCGGACGTTCATCGGCGACGATCAGAATGAGGTCGCCATCGCCCGCGCCCATC
>JBBQLA010000479.1:0-2851 GCA_038327485.1 Acidimicrobiales bacterium | reverse complement strand
CCGGTCGGGGTCGATCCCGATGACGTGATCGACGAGTTCTGACAGCATGTTCATGGCGCCCTCCTTGTGAGCGTGTCGGGTTGGCGCCGGTCTGGGTTCGGACCGCGACGGCAGGACAGAGAAGGGTCACGCACGAAGGTGCGGACAGGCTCCTGATCAGGCCAGCTGCGGGGCCAGGCCGGCGCCAGCAACCCGTCGGACAGATCGTGCGAAAGACACCCTTGCGGGGGTCGGCGCGCTTACGAGTCACGACGAATCACCGTCACCAGCCTGACGAGGATCCCGAACAGATTCCTCGAGAACCATCCTCTCTGCGCGCTTAAGGAGGCATGCGAACACACCTCACGGAACTCCCCACCCCAGCAACCCACACGATCCTCACCGTCGACCAAGTCGCCGAACTCCTCGGCCTCGACCGCAAAACCGTGTACACCGCCATCGCCAACGGTGAACTACCGTCACGACGACTCGGACGACGCATCCTCATCCCCACCGCCAGCTTCCTCACCTGGCTCACCGGGACTGACAACGCCGCCGAATGATCACCGCCCAGCGGTCTGCGAGATCCCGACCGGCTACGGCTGAGATCGAGAGCCGGAGCGACTGACATGGCCGCCAACAAGCGCCTGACCAATACGCGTGGTGAAGCATATTCGGACGGCAAGCCCCGATGGGAGGCGCATCTCCGCCGGCCGGACGGAAGCCAGGCCCATCGGACGTTCTCCACGCGGAAGGCGGCTGAACTCTGGGAACGAACCGAACGGCAGTCGTTTGACTCCGGTTCGTGGACCCCGATGTCGGGGAAGTCGATCCTGCTCACGCCCTATGCCGATCAGTTCCTGGTTGAGCGCCCCAAACCGCTCGCGCCTCGAACGCTCGAGCTGTACCGCCAACTCCTCGATCGGTTCATTCTCCCGACCTTCGGTCCTCGGAAACTGTCGACGATTCGAACCGACGAGGTGCGGCGTTGGATGGCACAGGTCACGGAGTCGGCCACGCAGATCCAGGCAGCCAAGGCATACCGACTGCTCCGAGCGATCCTCAACTTGGCGGTCAACGACGGTCTGCTGCAACGCAACCCGTGTGCCATCCGAGGAGCTGGACAGGAGCATTCCGCCGAGCGGCCGCTCGCTACCGCGGACGAGATCCAAGCCCTGGCCGATGTGATCGCGCCACACATGAAGGTTCTGGTTCTGCTGGCGGGCTTCGGTGGCCTTCGGCACGGTGAGCTGCTCGGGCTCCACCGCGGTGACATAGATGTTGCTGCCTCTACCGTCCGAGTCCAGCGACAGGCGCTCTACCTCCAGAAGCGCGGTCGCGTCGAAGTGCCTCCCAAGTCGAAAGCCGGCGTCCGAACGGTGACGCTTCCCGCCTTTGTGGCTGAAGCGCTGGCCCATCATCTCGACGAGTGGACGCCTCTCGGCCAGGACGCCCCCGTGTTCATAGGCGAGCGAGGTGGCCCGCTCGCCGCAACCTCGCTTGCCCACGAGTTCAGTCGGGCACGAGCGCAGATCGGACTCGAGCACGTCACCCTCCACGACCTTCGACACGCGGCAGGCACGATGGCAGCTTGGACCGGCGCGACCACCCGTGAACTGATGGCCCGGCTCGGTCACTCCACCAGCGACGCTTCCATGCGGTACCAGCACGCCGCCCAGACACGCGACGCCGAGATCGCCGCGAAGCTCGACCTGTTCCGACGAGCCTGAGCCAGGTCTCGGATCAGGTTTGCGCGATATTTGCGCGATATGGCGGTACTAGCGGGACTCGACCGGTGAGGGAAACGTCGAAACCCCGGCCGTAGCAGGGGTTTCGCAGAGAGCGGGTGAGGAGAATCGAACTCCCGTATGCAGCTTGGGAAGCTGCCGTTCTACCATTGAACTACACCCGCATGGCCAGCCAACCTACCGAGGCGAACGGCCCCGGCGCCATTGAGCGGAGCGTTGGATCGAGGGTCAGCCGACCTTGAAGTCGGGCGCCGGCATGGCCGCCACGCAGCCGGTGTCAACAGCGGAGGGAGGCGTGGCGATGAACGCCTGGTAGATCTGCAGGGGGCACGGCCGAGCGCGGATTGCTCCGTGACCGAGCCCCGGGAACAGCACGAACGTCGCTGCCGAACCCAACTCCTTCGCCGTGCGCTCCGAGTTGGCCGGCGGGGTGATCGGGTCGTACTCGTCGCCGAACACCAGTGTCGGGATCTTCGCTGTCGGGATGGTGTTGTAGGCCTTCGGCACCGAGGGCACCTTCCACGACGGACAGATCTGCGGTAGTGGCCGCCCCGCAGCAATCAGCCCGTACAGCGGATGCGAGGCGATGGACTTCTGCACCTGGGCCTGGTCGATCAGCCGTTGCCGATCCCCGCACTCGACCGACACGGTTTGTCCTTCGGAGCCGTCGGTCAGGGTGGCGATGCCGTCGCTGGCCACCGCGTTGAGGATGGCCACGTTGCCGTCGGCCACCTGCTTGATGAAGTACGGGATCAGTGGGATGAGGTTTGAGTCGTACATGGCGTTGAACAGTCCACCAACCAGGTCGGTGCCGGTGAACTGGCCTTTCAACGTGCGGTCCTTCACCTTGATGTCGAGCGAATACGGCGTCGTGTCGAGACGATCGACTGCGGCCTGCAGTTCGGCCCGCAGATCAGGGTGTGCGGCGGCGCATGCCGGCTGCTTGGCGCACCCGTCGATCAGCACGGTGAACACGCGGTCGGCGTCGTCGAAGGTCGCCGCACCGAAGCCCACATCGGGCGGATACACCGAGTCGATCAACGTGCTTCGGACTCCTTCGGGATGGCGCCGCATGACCTCCAGCGCCACGGCGGTTCCGTAGGAGATGCCGAACAGGTTCCACT
>JBBQLA010000478.1:0-2851 GCA_038327485.1 Acidimicrobiales bacterium | reverse complement strand
AGCGAGGTCGCCGCCGCACTCCCGCTCAGCATCATCTGCGACATGCTCGGCATCCCGCGGTCGGAGCACAAGCGCATCTTCGAGCTCACCAACGTGATCCTCGGTGTCGGCGACCCGGAGTACGTGACGTCGATGGAAGGCCTGATGGCCGCGGGCATGGAGCTGTTCCAGTTCGGCCTCGACCTGGCCGAACAGCGACTGGCGAACCCGACCGACGACATCGTGTCGAAGCTCATGCACGCCGAGATCGAGGACGACGAAGGCCGGCACCGGTTGTCGGCCAGCGAGCTGGGCTCGTTCTTCCTGCTGCTCGTCGTCGCCGGCAACGAGACCACCCGCACCGCGATCAGCCACGGTCTCGTGGCGTTGACCGCGCACCCCGACCAGCGCCAGGTCTGGCTCGATGACTTCGACGCGGTGGCGCCGACTGCCGTCGACGAGATCGTGCGCTGGGCGACACCGGTGATCCACTTCCGGCGCACCGCCGCGCGCGATGTCGAGATCGCCGGCCAGCAGATCGCGGCCGGGCAGAAGGTCGTGCTGTTCTACAACTCGGCCAACCGCGACGAGGCGCACTTCGCCGACCCGTTCACCTTCGACGTCCGCCGCACCCCCAACGACCACGTCGGCTTCGGCGCCGGCGGGCCGCACTTCTGCCTCGGCGCCAACCTGGCCCGCCTCGAGATCAGCGTGATGTTCGAGGAGCTGTTCCGCCGTCTCCCCGACATCACCGCCGCCGCCGATCCGGACCTGCTCCAGTCCGCGTTCATCAACGGCATCAAGCGCCTGCCCTGCGCGTTCACCCCCGCCTGAGCGAGCAACGATCGAACCTGTCGCGATCCGCGGCGCCCGGGCGCCGCCGATCACCCCACGTTGGGTCCGCCGTCGGTGTGCTCGTTGGCCCATCGAGGTCTCCACATCCGCCCGCCGACGATGTAGCGCCATGGCGGGTGCGAATGTCCAGAGCGAAACGGTAGCTTGCCCAGAGGACACTTGGTAAAGTCGCCAGATCACCAAATGATGGAGGTTCTCATGGCGAACGCATCCCGGTTCAAAGTCTCGTCGTCCGGACAGATGTCCTTGCCGGCTGATGTTCGGCATCGCTGGAACCTTGACAAGGGTGGCGACGTGGACGTGATCGATGTCGGCTTCGGCGTGTTGACGGTACCGGCTGGAGATGCTGGGCGACTCTTGGACCATGTCCTGCCCGCGGATGTGCACTACGCGTTCGTCACAGCTGAGGACGATCCTGATCTTGCGACGGCGTGACCGTCCTGATCGACGACCACTTGCTGCGGGACTGGTTGGCCGGCCCCGATGACGCTCTCGGCCGAGCCGTCGGCGCCGAGGTCCTCGCGACGACGAACCTTTGGTACGCGAGGTTGTGCAAGAGTGCCGCGAAGCAGCGCGGCGGTGCACTTCTCGGTGGATGGAGTGAGGGCGAGCGTGACGCGATCGTGAGGGGGCTCGTAGCCCTACCCTCCACCATCGAGGTTCTTCCGATGCGTGAACTGGCGTGGCACATGGGGGTTCTCATCACCGAGCACTCGGGTCTGTCGACGCTGGGAGCGGAGGCGGTCGCCGCCGCGGCGGCTCTCGGTGGGCGCGTCCTGGTGTCCTCCCGAGACGACGGACCGGGCATCAAGGCATGTTGTCGATCGCGGGGTATCGGATACAAGACGCTGGCCCGATGATCACGGCCACTGTCGACGTCGACCGTGTCCCAGTCGGTTCACACCCATCTGCGCACCGGCCGGACTCGCGGGCAAGGGCGTGGGTCAGTGGACGTGGACCGGTGTGCCCATGGGCAGGGTCTTGGCCAGCTTCACGATGACCTCGTTGGTCACCCGGATGCAGCCGTTCGAGGCGGACGAGCCCATGAGCTGCGGGAAGTTCGTGCCGTGGATGCCGATCTGGCCGTCGCCGCCGTCGAAGGTCATGAGGACCTCCGAGTGCGCGGACAGACCGAAGATGTACGGCCCGTGCACGCCGCCCGGGTTCTTCTCCCACACCCCTTCCTCGATGAAGAAGTCGCCGAGGGGGGTCGGGGTGTAGGACACGCCGGTCACCACCGCGGTGTCGAGGAACACGTCCTTGCCCTGGTACACCGTCATCCAGTGGTTCTCGACGTCGACGTCGATCGACCATGTGTAGGTGGCCAGGTCCACGTCCGCGCTCTTGATGTAGCCGCTCGATCCGTTGGGGCGGATCGGCAGGGCCACGTGGAGCCACCGGGCGTCGGGCTGGTCGAGGACCTTCAGCGTCGTGGCCATGAGGCTGTATAGCCGCGGCGAGGTCAGGGTCTTGACGATCGCGCCGTTGGGGGCGTTGTACACGACGAGCTGGGTCGTCGTGGGCTTCGTCGTGGCGACCGTGGTGGGGAAGATCGGCGGGTCGGGGTGCGGGTGCACGGCGTTGGGGTCCGGCGGGGCGGTCGTGGTGGTGGTCGGCGCCTCGGTGGTCGTCGTGGGCGCGACCGTCGTGGTGGGGGCGAACACCGGTGTGGCCACGGCTTCGGGTTCACCGCCCGAGCGAGTCACGACCACGATGACGAGCGCGGCGATGAGCAGAGCCACCGCCACCACCGTGGCGATCCGCCGTCCCGCCAGAGATCGCATCGGACCATGAGAGCACGTGGCCCCCACGGGCACAAGGGCGGGCGAGTGGCGCCGGGATGAACGGCGGTCGACGAGCCGACGAACGGTCCGGCGGCTCAGCGGTCCTTGACCATCTGGAGGAACTGGCGCGTGCGCTCCTCCTGGGGGTCGTTGAGCACGACCGCCGGCTTGCCCTGCTCGACGATGTTGCCGTCGGCCATGAACACCACCCGGTCCGCGACGAGCCGCGCGAA
>JBBQLA010000477.1:0-2862 GCA_038327485.1 Acidimicrobiales bacterium | reverse complement strand
CTGAAGTGTCAACAATCGAAATCGACCCGGAGCACAGGACGACACGACCCGGACGGTGGTCATCGGTGGTCATCTCTGACCATCACCAGGAGGACCCTGTTCATGTCCACCGTTGTCCCATGGCTCTTTCGTGGTCAGGGTTTCGTTCAGACAATTGTCCAGGGTGACCATCGATCGTGGACGGGTTGGGAGTGTCACCGCCCGGCGGGCCAGCGGCCGGCGGTGGCTCCTCCCAACATCACCGTCAATCACGGAGGTCACCAAGTGTCTGTTCCTGATCTGTTCACCGTCACGGAGGTCGCAGCGATCCTGCGCATCGGCCGCACGGCCGCCTACGAGCTCGCAGCGCGCGATCTTGCCACCGGGGGAGGTGAGGGGCTCGGGGTGGTGCGGGTTGGTCGCCAGCTACGTATCCGGCGGGCGGCCCTGGAGATGCTGGTCGTGGGTGCGCTGTCGTGGCCGGTCGACGTCGAGTCCGTCGAGGTCGGCATCCTGGTCCCGGTCACGGTGGTCCCGCTCACTGTGGTGCGGTCGCCCGGTGAACGCCCTCGCGTCGAGCCTTGGTCCGAGCCGTCGTTGCCGTTCAGCTCATGAGCGCCCACCTGATGTTCAGCCACGCCCCGCCTCGGGTGTCGTCGTCCTTCGTGCGGTCAACCATGGTGGTTCGTGACGTGGTCAGGGAGTGGCACAGACTGGCTTGTTGCGCAAGCGCAACAAGCGGAGGCAGGCGGTGGCGACATGTCTGATCTCGACCCGTACCGAGAATCCGAGCAGGACCGGCGCGCTGATCAGCTTCTGAGATGGGGCGTCGCCGAGCACCTTCGAGCAGGGCGCCGGCAACGAGTGCTCGACCGAACCGCCCATCTCGATGAGGCGATCGCGGAGACCCGGACGGAAGTCGCGTTCGTCGAGGAACAACGAGCGATCCAAGCCGCCCGAGTTGCCGAACTCGAGGCGTTGCTCGCTCGTCGACGGAAGCTGACCGACGACATGTTCGAACTCGTTGGTCGCGAATCGACGCAGCGGGCGGAAATCCGTGCCGCAGACCGCCGACTCGCCGCCCTTCGCCGCCAACGGGACCGACTGCCCACAGCTCGCCGGGGGATCAGTGTGCGGATCGCAGTCGACGACGACGCCTGGGCGTTCCTCACCGAGATGACGCGACGCGAGCGAGCCACGTTGGCGTCACGGATCGGTGGTCTCATCGACACCGAGACCGAATCATCCGCCAGCGCAAACGGAAGCCCGTCGTCTCGGCGTCGTCGGTCTCCTGGTGAAGGCGAGCCGGTCCCCAAACGTCGATCCCTTCGGGTGCACACGACCGACCAGTCACTCGATCAGATCCGAGACGCAGCGCGTGCAAGCTCGATCAGCTTCGAGCGGTACCTCGGCGAACTTGTCGAAGCCCAGGCGCACGAACTCGGCTGGCGAGCGGCGTCCGCATGAGTCGCCGATCAACTTCGCCACCTCGGGACGGTCGGCTGGCACAATGGAGACCCATGACATCGATCTCGATTCCCGACGATCTTGCCGAGCGGCTCGCCGAGGAGGCCCAAACGCGCGGCGTCACGGTTGACGAGGTTGCCGCTGAGATCCTCGCCGATCGGATGCCCGCCGACGACTCACCGATGACGTTGGCCGGACTGGTCGGCCTCGGCGAGTCCGGGGAGTCCGACCTCTCCGAACGAATCGACGAGGTCATCGCTCAGCGGTTCACTGCGTGATCATCCTCGACACCGGCCCGCTGTATGCGCTCGCGGATCGATCCGATGCTCATCACGCGTCAGCGGTCGCATTGCTCGCCTCGATGCCGGTGCGCGAGCTTGTCTTGCCGTCGTCCGTGCTCACCGAGGTCTCGTGGGCCATCGAGGCCAAGCTTGGCCCTCACGCCGAATCGGCGTTCCTCGCCGAGGTCGCCAGGGGAGTGCCGCCAGTCGAGCAGCTGACCCTCGCCGACCTCGCGCGTTGCGCGGATCTGGTCGAGCAATACGCCGACCTTCCGCTCGGGTTCGTCGATGCCTCGGTCGTTGCCGTGGCTGAGCGACTCGGCGTCACGACCATCGCGACGATCGACCACCGTCACTTCCGGGTCGTCCGCCCTCGCAGCGGAACCCCGTTCGAACTTGTGCCATAGAGCAATCTGGGCTTCTGCCGGCGTCGCTGACGAAGGACAACGTCGCTTCAGACGACGCGATCACGCTCACCGCTCCCTGGAGTATGACCTCGCCCACGCCAGTGTGTCGGAAGCACGTATGAGTCAGTCCGTCCGCTCCACGACCGCCGACCAGTCGATCACTGCTACCCAGACAAGCTCATCCGCAGAGAAGGTCACGACCCCGATCGTCGAGAGTTCGGCACACTCGATTCGGGCGGACATCCCCTCACGTGGACCTCCGTCAAGGGCAGCGAGGTCTCGAAGACTGCCGAGAGTGTTCAGCCGAAGACGACCGAGGCTGTCAGAGTTTTGGAAGTCAGCGAAGATCGGGGGCAGTTCGGGCACGTCAGAGATGCTTGCACCGAGACGCCCTCGCACGTCGACCGATTAGCCCAGGCCACGGCTCGTTGAACACGCACGAGCGTGGGTCTGTCGTGTCAGGTGTAGTCCCCGAGTTCGACGTCATCGAGGAACGTTCGCCAGAACCCGTCGGGATCGATGAGGGCCTCGGAGTCAATGCGGCCAAGGGTCGCTCGCAAGGAGGCGACGAATGAAGTGAGGAGGTCCTCGTCATCTACATCGAACGGGAAGCAGTCGACCACCGCTTTCACACTCGATCGAAACTCCTCGAGGGAAGAATTCACCAGGAGGAGCTGGTCATCGAGAGCGCCGGTGGGCAGCTCCACCACGGCTCCTGAGCCGGGATC
>JBBQLA010000476.1:0-2872 GCA_038327485.1 Acidimicrobiales bacterium | reverse complement strand
GAGGTCGGCGAACTCGCCGGTCGACCCGAACGGACGCCCGCCCAAGGCTGCGACGAAGATGTCCGCTTGGCGCCACAGCACGCCCTTGGGCATGCCGGTGGTGCCGCCGGTGTACAGCACGTACAGGTCGTCGGGGGAGGTGGTGGGCAGGTTGCGCTCATCGGCGGGCGGGGCGGCATCGAGGGCGTCCTCGTACCACTGAGCGCCCTCGAGCAGCGGATGGCCCGAGTCGTCGGCCACCTGGAGGAACAACCGCAGGTTCGGCAGTTGTCCTCGCACCGAGTCGAGCGTGGGGGCGAACGCCGAGTGATACACGATGCCGGTGGCGCCGGAGTCGGCCAACAGGTATTCGAGCTCTGCCGCCACGTAGCGGAAGTTCACGTTGAACGGCGCCACCCGTGCGGCGTAGGCGCCGACCATCGCCTCCAGATACTCGTTGCCGTTCAGCAGGTAGATCGCCAGGTGATCCTGCCCGGATTCCCAGCCGTCGAGGTCGGAACGTTCGCGGGTCACTCCCATTCCGGCTTGGCCGAGGACGGCAGCCAGGCGCTCGGAGCGCTCGAGGAACATCTCGTACGTGAGATCGCGTTCACGAAAGATGATGCACGGCCGGTCGGGAGCCACCTCAGCAACTCGTCGCAGCACGCTCGTCAGATCGAAGTCCATCAGTCCCACTCTCCAGCCCGAACGGCAGAACCTATCCGGCGCGTCAGACTCCAGCCGAACCGCCACCGCCCGAGCACGAGGCGCCTTCAGTCGGGACCTTCAGCGACACCAGATAGGCGTTGACCATGGCGTCGATGCAGGCGTCACGGCCGTAGCTGGTGTGGCCTTCACCCTTGAACGTCAGCAGGTGGCCCTTGCTCAATCCTTGGGTGACGTGCTGGGCCCACACGTAGGGGGTGGCCGGATCACCGGTGTTGCCGACGACCAGGATGTCGGGCGAACCCTCGCCCGACACGAGCTCGGGATGAGGCTGCGAGGGCACCGACCAGGTCGCACAGGGAAGCATCTCGTTGCCGACCGACCCGCCGAGTCGAGGTGACTGCGCTCGCAGTTGATCGACGAAGGTCCGATACGCCGCCTGTCCGACGGGATGCGCTTCGTCGAGACACGTGATGGCGGCGTAGGCGGCGAAATCGCCGGCGTCGTAGTACTGCGACGCCAGTTTCCACAGCCCGGACCCGTCGCCGGCTGTCGCGCTCTGGAGTGCCTCGAGCAGCACCGGCCAGTCCTCGGGCTGGTACATCGCCGAGACAGTTGCCACCGCCAACTCGGCCGGTCCGACCGTATGGGCGGGATCACCGGTCGGCAGCGGCGATTGCTCGACGCGCGCCTTCAGTGCGTCATAAGCGGCCTCGGGATCGGCCAGACCACATCCCTGCTTCGAGGTGCAGGTAGCGAGGATCCGGTCGAGGGTGGCGGTCATCGCCACGGTCTGGCCTGCGAGGAGACCAGGGAGATCGAGGGTCGGGTCGACCACACCGTCGAGGACCATCGCTCGCACGTGGGTCGGGAACAACTGCAGGTATCGCTGGCCGATGTAGGTGCCGTAGCTGAAGCCGACGTAGTTGAGTCGCTTGTCGGCGAGGGCGATGCGGAGCGCCTCGAGATCGCGTGCAGTGTCGTCGGTGCCGACGTGGCTGAGCAGCGCGCTCACAGCCGGCTTGGTCGCGCAATCGGCGAGAGCGGAGGAACCACCGGCGTCGAGCTCACTCTGCTCAACGGGGGTGTCGGGGTCGGGATCGAGGTCGAGGAACCTCGCGACGTTTGCCCCGCAGTCGATCTTGGTGCTCTGGCCGACACCACGAGGGTCCCAGCTGACGAGATCGAACTTCGTGGTCACGTCCTTGTTGAAGGGACTGCCGAAAAGGAAGTTGAGACCGCTTCCGCCCGGACCACCGGGGTTGATGAACAGCGCTCCGATCCGGTCGCCCGACCCCGAGTGCACGTAGCGCCCAACCGCCAGACGGATTTGCGGTCCGGTCGGTTGCGACCAGTCGAGCGGCACGGCCAAGTCGCCGCACTGAGCGCCCTTGTCCTTGCTGCACGGCTTCCAGTCGATCGGCGTGGGCGTCCAGTTGGGTGGGAACCCACTCGCAGCGCTCGGCGGATCGGCTTCGGAGACCGGCGTGGTCGTGGTTGTGGTCGTCGAGACGGTCGGTCGAATGGTAGAGGTGGTCGTGGACCGGGCGGCCCGCTCAGCGACTTCGGAGCGCAACTCATTTCCGGCGCATGCCGCCGCCAGGAGTGAGATGGAGAGCAGGAGGACGACGATCTTCGGCTGAACACGCACCTCTTCAGGCTAGATGCGGGGCTCACGACGTCCGACGCGGGGTACGGTCGGCGCATGATCTTCGGAACGTTCGTACCGCAGGGCTGGAAGATGGAATTGGTCGGCGTCGAGGGCGCCGAAGCCAAGTGGGCGACCACGGTGGAGGTGGCGCTGGCGGCCGAACGGCTCGGCTATGACTCGATCTGGGTCTACGACCACTTCCACAACGTGCCCGCCCCAGCGCACGAGGCCATGTTCGAGTGCTGGACGACGCTCGCGGCCCTGTCGCAGCTGACCAAACGCGTTCGTCTCGGGCAGATGGTGAGTTGCGCCGGCTACCGCAACCCCACGCTCGTGGCCAAGATCACCTCATCGCTCGATGTGATGAGCGGCGGTCGACTCGATTGGGGCATCGGCGCCGGTTGGTACGACAGCGAGTACCGGGCTTACGGCTACGACTATCCGTCCAACGCCGATCGCATCCGCATGCTGCGTGAGACCGTCGAGATCGTGAAGGCGATGTGGTCCGAGCCCGACACGCACTACGAGGGTCGACACTTCACCGTCGACGGCGCCCAGTGCGACCCCAAGCCGCTG
>JBBQLA010000475.1:0-2876 GCA_038327485.1 Acidimicrobiales bacterium | reverse complement strand
GGTCGAGCATCTCGTCGCGCATCAGGCCACCGCCAACGTCTGCAACGCCCGCCGCAGCAGGTCACCGGTATCGCCTTCAGTCGGGAGCGTTCGCAGCACCGCTGCGATCTCGTCGCCGCCGTATCCGAGCCCGGTGAGTGCCTCACGAACATCGCCGTGTGCCGAGGTCGGAGCGGTCGATCCGTCGGCAGCCGTCGGGGCTCGGGTCAGATCGACGTCTCCCACGTCGAGCCGTGACTTGAGCTCCATGAGCAATCGCGCCGCGGTCTTCTTGCCCACGCCTGGAACCAAGCACAGCGCCCCCAGGTCGTCAGTGGCCAGAGCCAACCGAAGTGCCCTCGGCGTGTGGACCGACAGGATGGCCAATCCGAGCGCGGGTCCGACTCCGTGGGTGCCGATCAAGGTCTCGAACACGTCGCGTTCGTCGCGTGAGCCGAATCCGTAGAGCAGCTCGGCGTCTTCTCGCCGGTGGTGGTGGATCCAAACGAACACTTCGCTGCCGAGCTCGCCGGTGACCACGACATCGCGCGGCGTCATCAACACCCGGTAGCCGAGACCCGACACCTCGATGGTGACCTCGGTGTCGGTCCGGTCGAGCACCGAACCTCGCAGTGCGCCGATCATGACGGTCGAGCGGTCGCCGACGCGGCCGCAAGGCGCATGGGGGCATGCGCGGCGTAACACAGCGCAATTGCCGCGGCATCGGCCGCGTCGGCGGGTCGGGGTGGACTCGCCAACCCCAGCAACGTCTGCACCATCTGCGCCACCTGTGCCTTGTCGGCCGACCCGGAGCCGGCCACCGTCTGTTTCACCTCGTTGGGCGAGTATTCGACCACCTCAGCGCCACGCGCGGCTGCAGTGGCCATCACGATGCCCGAGGCTTGGCCCACCGACATGGCGGTTCGGACGTTCACCTGGAACAACACCCGCTCGATGGCGACCACGACGGGTCTGGTCTGGTCCATCAACTCACGCATCTCCCGCTGGAGTTCGGCCAGTCGTTGGGGCACCTCCCACGACGGATCGGTGCGGATGACGCCGAGCGCGATGGCTCGAGCACCACCCTTGTGGACGTCGAGACAGCAGTATCCGCACCGCGTCAACCCTGGATCGACACCGAGTACGAACATGTGTACGACCCTAACCGGCCGGAGGTGGCGGAGGTCGGATTCTCCAGCCTCGCTGCGATCCGTCCGATGACCGAGGATGACTTCCACCGACTCCACGCCCACGCCGGCCGTCGAACTGCACGGCGTCGTCCACCGCTTCGGCGAGGTCACCGCACTCGACGGACTGTCGCTGGTCGTGCCGACCTCGCAGGTCACTGTGCTCCTCGGCCCCAACGGCGCCGGCAAGACCACGGCGATACGTGCCATCACCGGGGCATTGTCGCCGGCGGTCGGCACGATTCTCACGCTCGGCCTCGACCCCCGTACCCACGGCTCCGAGGTTCGGCCCCGCTGCGGGGTGGTGTCGGCCAAGCCGGCGCTGTACGACCGGCTGAGCGCCTACGACAACCTGCTCTATTCCGCCCAGCTGTACGGCGTCGACGGTCACGACGTGGCCGAACGCATCCACGCTGCAGCCGCACGGTTCGGCATCGACGCCGCATTGGACCACCAGGTCGGCGGGTTCTCCACCGGGATGAAGACCCGTCTGGCGTTGGCCCGTGCGGTGCTGCACGAGCCCGAGTTGCTGCTCTTCGACGAGCCGACCTCGGGCCTCGACCCCGAGTCCGCCTACGCCGTGCTCGAGCTGATCTCGCAGATGAGCACCGCCGGGCACACCGTCGTCATGTGCACCCACCTCTTGGCAGAGGCCGAGGGGCTGGCCGACCACATCGTCGTGATGGAAGCGGGCAGGGCCCTGGTGTCCGGTACTCCCGGCGAGCTCACCGAGCAGTTCTGGCCGGGCGATCTGGTGCGACTCGACGCCGAGTCACCCGACCAGCTCGATCGGATCGCCACCTGGCACGGCGTGCTGTCCTACAGCCGTGAGCCGGGTGAACCGGCCGAAGCTCGCATCGATTCGATGGCCCGGGTCGCGGATCTGGTGTTGGGTCTGGCTCGCGACGGCGTGCGCCTCACCCGTGTGGAGCCGCACTCACCCACCCTCGAAGACCTGTACTTCGCCGTTCGTCGAACGGCGAATCCCACCGGCCTCGACTCCGGTGGTCTCAGCCCAGTCGGCCGCGGTGCGGTGCCGGCATCAACGGAACGAATCGGAGCATCACGATGAGCTTCCGACGGATGTGGATCGTGGCCCGAACCGATCTCAAGCAGTTGTTCCAGGCAAAGGACTACTGGGTGCCGATGGCAGCTCTGGGAGCGATCTTCTTCCTGATCGTCCCCACCATCCTGCTGCTGACCATCACCAAGATCGGCGACCTCACGTTGGTCAACCAGATCAGCAAGACCCTCGCAGTGCTGCCCGAGTCGGCGCAACGACAGATCCAGGGCGGGACTCCAACCGGTCGGACCGCCTACGCGCTGGCGGTGTTCCTGTTCGCTCCCGTGGCCGTGGTCGTCCCGTTGACCATCTCGACCGCCGTCGGCGCGGCGACGCTGGTGGGAGAACGTGAGCGAGGCACCGGCGAGTTCCTGGCCCACTCCCCCGCCACCGTTCGCGAGATCTACATGGGCAAGGTGCTGGCCAGCCTCATCCCCGGTTACGGCACGACGATCATCGGGTTCGGCTGCTACTCGTTGGTGGTGAACCTCATCGCTGGTGACGACGTCGGCCACTGGTTCTTCCCGACCGCGCAGTGGTGGCTGATGATGTTCTGGATCATCCCGCCGTTCCTGACCTTCACCTTGTCACTGGTGCTGCGACTCTCGGCCCGGGTGAAGTCGACCGCGGCAGCTCAGCAGGCCTCG
>JBBQLA010000474.1:0-2880 GCA_038327485.1 Acidimicrobiales bacterium | reverse complement strand
CGTCTGGCTCCGCTTGGGGCTGTTCCCCGAGCGGTCGCATCCATGCGGGTCGGGTCTGGATCGCCTCGATGGTGATCGCCTCCACCCGGGCTCGGATCAAGGACTCGATCTCGATGATCGCGTCGCATGCTGGATCGTCGGGCTCGAGCATGCTTAGCCCAGATGCGCTCGTCGGGGGCACGGCCCCCGGGTATCCGGTGACGTGGGCGATGTCGGCCCGCGTCGCATCGCTGTCGAGCCAACAGGTGACGCGTTCGTGAAGAACGGCGGCAAGGTCCTCTACGGGATCGTTGGGATTGTCGAGGGGTCGTGCCTTCACGAGTCGGGCCAGGACTCGGGTCATGTGGTGCCCTTCTTGTTCGCCTCGGCGAAGTGCTGTGAAAAGAGCTCCGGCGGCTGGCGACGCCACGACCGCCGATACTTGTTCGTCGTTGAGCGAGCAGTCTTTGAGGAGCCGCTGCCAGCGACGCCCATCGGCGTCCGTTACGAGAGTGGCCCTGATCGGTTCAAGCGTTGCGAGAGATGCAGCCGCGTCCTGACGTCGCCGGAGCGTCTGGGTGCCGGAGAGCTCGGCCCCGTTGGTGATGAGGATGCGCTGAAGGATTTCCTGTCCGCTTGCCACCGTTCCAGGGTCGGGGAGCTGATCGCATGTTGGGTCGACGGCGTCGGTCGAGACGTACACGTGGTTGCTGGAGCGCCCACGCGTCATTCCCACATAGAGGGCTTCTCGGCTCATGCCCGGGGAAGCGAGGACGTGTGCGTGTTCGACCGTGAGCCCCTGGGCGCGGTGGATCGTGGTCGCGTATCCGAGTTCGACATGCTCGGCCGCGTAGAGAGCCGGGATCCTCACCTCGACTCGTTGCTCGCCTTCGTTCCTGGCGCTGCCAGAAACTTCCGTCGGGGTGACCGTGAGGGCCCCGTCAGGGTGGGTCGCGGTGACGTCCCAGAGCGCCCCGTTTCGTACGTGTCCGCCGCCAGCGACGAGGATGCGCCGCTCATTTTTGCGAGTGACCACTCTGTCGCCGACGCCGACGGTGACCCCGTCGGCCGCGGGGATACCGTCGGGTGCGACCAGCCCTGCTGCGACGCGGTCGTCGTGGGTTCGGGTGTTGAGTGCCTGCACTGTGTGGCTATCGGCGGCGAGCAGGATCGCGGACCGTCCGGATCGATCGTCGCTCTGCCAGCCGACGTATGCGCTCTCAAGCATTGCCTCTGCCTCCCCGGAGCTGATCCGTTCGTGGCTGGTGTAGTAGTCGAGGACGGCGGGGTCGGCAAGGCGGAGCAGTCGCGTGGCGTTGGCTTCCCACCGATTGCGGAACCGCCACAGGGACCTGAGTTCGCTTGCAGCACTGGATTCGGCCAGCAGCCCGAACGCGCCACCGGCATCGACGGCCGACAGTTGCCTGTGGTCCCCAACGAGCAGCAGCTTGGCTCCGGCTGCTGTGGCTTGAGCTGCGAGTTCGTCGAGCGCGAAGGTCCCGGCCAACGACGCCTCGTCGATGATCACCAGGTGTCCGCTTCGCAAGGTCCATTTCGCCTGTTCGCGGTACAGGGCTTCCGTCGCCGAGTCGATCCTTCGTACGGTTTGGAGGTCCCCGCGAGTGTTGGCCTCGTCACGACGCTGGGTGAGCCCCATCTGGATGGTGCTGCGGCGTTGTGCTCCAGCGCCATTGGTCTCGTACAGCCATTTGGCGGTGTTCTCGCAGTTGATCTGCAGTGCCGCGGCGAGCTCTTGGGCGGCAGTGGCGGAGGGGGCGAGCCCGACCACGGACCCTCGTCCGTGCTCGGTCTCCCAGGTTGCCCGAAGCGCCCGCAGCGTTGTCGTCTTCCCTGTGCCGGCCGGGCCTACGAGCACGTCAACACGGCGGCCAGAGACAGCGGTTGTTATCACGGCATCGACCTGGTCCTGCGCGAGCCGCACCGGGGTCGCGCCGTGGCGGGCCGGTTGCGGGCCGGTGGCGATTCGCCGCGCGGTGTCCTCGCGGGCCGTGGGGGCGGTCGTGTCGCTCCGGGCGTCCAGCAGCCGCTGTTCGGCGTCTAGGACCTGGGGATGGGTGAACGCTTCCTCGCCGGGGCGCCTGAACGCGCTGCTGCCATCGGGACGTCGGTAGGCGTCGGGCACCGTGAACAAGTCCGCTGGATCGAGGGGGATGCAGGATGCTAGAGCACGGTCGACGATGAGGTCGTGAAGGACATGCCGCTCTGAGGGACCGGACATGCGGATCCCGCGCGTGGTTCGGGCTGTCTCAGCCAGAAGGTTCCAGCGAGTCCAGGTCGACCGTCGGGCCATGACCTGGTCGATCGTGTCTGTGGCCATTCGGGCGACGACGGCCTCAGATACGTCGCCGGCGCGTAGCGCTTGTGCCGACATACGCCCGCGCCCTCGTCCGCTCAGGGCGGCATCTGTGACCTGCTCTGGGGTTAGCCCGGTGAGTCGAGCCGCGCGGTCCCGCCAAGCGTGGAGGAGTTGTGCGAGAGGGTGGGCGGTTTGGGAGGGTCGGGTCGTGCGGGTGACGCGTTGACGAAGACGCAGGATCTCGACGCGGTTCGGACCGCGACCATGCGCAGCGTGGAAGTCGGTGACGACGTCTTGCATGGCGGCGTCAATGTGGGAGGAGCGGGTGGAGAACTCTCTGAGGAGGTTGTCGTCGACTCCGTCCACTTCGAATGCGGGCGTGCGCCTTGGGCCTCGCGGTCGCCATGACCAGGTGACCGGCAGTTCTCGGGCGAGGTGGTCGACGAGCAGGTCGTCGTAGATCTCCGACACCGCGACCACAGCGTGGTGCAGGGCGCGGGAGTCCACGGACCGCCACCGCCCATCGAGTCCTTGGACCTTGTTGGCGATGACGACGTGGGTGTGCAGGTTCGGGTCTGCAGTTC
>JBBQLA010000473.1:0-2882 GCA_038327485.1 Acidimicrobiales bacterium | reverse complement strand
CGCTTCGGCGTCGGATGGTGACAACAGGTCGTCGGTGTTGTCGGTGAACTTCGCCATCAGCTCTCCGTCGGACAGCGGATCATCCGGTCCGCCCCGGTTCACCAGCACCTCTTCGATCAGCGTGCGGCCGTCGGTGGTCTCGACGGTGAGTACCGCAGCGAACTGCGACGGGTAGATGTCGTCGCAGTGAGTGTCGCCCCCCACCGTGATTCTGGCCGCCAACGCCAGGCGCTCGGGGTCGTGGGCCATCACGTCGGTCACGTCGGCCAGGCCGAAGCCCAGGCCCGATCCGCCGCACAACGCCGCGGCCACGGTGTACGGGCCGGAGAACTGCGCCTGATACCCCGTCTCCGGACGTTGCTTGAGCTCGAGCGGTTCGCCGATCGTGCGCACCGTCGGGGTGGCCACACCGAGGTGGGCGCGCACGACCTGCTCGGGGCGGAGGCCGCCGGCGCGCAGTCGCCGAGCTGCGTCGATTCCGGCGTGGGTGAAGTGGTTCGCCGGGTACGGCTTGTAGAAGATGTCCCCCACCGACCACGTGTCGCCCAGCCCGTCCACCACCGCCGCTTCGATCCACTCGTCGCGCAGGAACGCCTCGAAGAAGCCGAATCGTCCCTCGAGGGCAGTCGGCGCGCCGGTGAGCCCGGCACGCACCAGCCGCGCCGCGGTCACTCCGGCCTGCGCGGCCCACCCACAATGGATGCGCTTGACCGTGCCCCCGGTTCGGTTGGCTTCGATGATCCCCGACGCCATCGACGCGGCGACAGCCATGGCGTGAGCCGGCTCGTCGCGCGTGCCGCCCAGCAGCACCGACGCGCTGGCGGCCGAGCCGATCGCGCCGCACATGGACGTGGCGTGTTGGCCGTGCTCGAAGTAGATCGACTGGCCGACACCGTCGTTGGCGTCGGGGTCGAACCCGGCCATCCCGAGGCGAACGGTGATCTCCAAGCCGGCGGCAATCGCGGCGAGCGTGGCGGCACCGCTGGCGCCGCTCAGTTCGGCCGCGGCCAGCGACGCCGGCACCACCGAGGCGGAAGGATGCAGGATCGACGGCAAGTGGGTGTCGTCGTAGTCGAGCGAGTGAGCCAGCACGCCGTTGGCGAACGCCGCAGCGGCCGCCGGAACTCGATCCGCCAGACCGATCACGGTCGCGGCGGCGCGGCCGCCGTCGTCCTCGACCAGGCCCAGGACTGCGGCGGACGTGTCGAGGGTCGTGGCGCGAACGCTGATGCCCACGATGTCGAGCACCCGCTGGGGGACCGATGCCACGACCTCTTCCGGCAGGGTCTCGATCGACGCGTCGCCGGCCAACCGGCCCAAGCGTTGGACCAACGTCAGGTCGCTCGAGCCGCTCACGACAGCACGACCGCCAGCGGCCGGACTGGTGAGCCGGTCGCGCCCACCAGGTGCAGGGGCGTCATGACGAACAGGAACTCGTGGCAGCCATCGGCGGCCAACTGCTCGAGCGTCAGCGTCTCGATGATGTTCACGCCGGCCTCGACCAGCAGCACTCGATGCGCCGGGAGCAACGCGTGCCCGGCTCCGGCCTTGAGGCATTCGAAGGCGATCGAGTCGGCTCCGACAGCTCGGAGGTCGAGCGACGCCAGCCACCTCGCGCCGGCCTCGCCCACTCCCGGTACGCCGGTGTCAGCGCCGAGGAAGTCGACGTCGGTGTTCCACCAGCGTCCCCACCCGCTACGGATCAGCACCACGTCGCCGGGCCGGATGTCGGTGGCCTGGCTCGCGACGGTTGCCTCGAGGTCGGCCACGGTGATCTCGTAGCCGCCATCGCACGACTCGAGACCGAGCGCGCTGGCCACGTCGAGGAGCACGCCTCGGCCGAGCATCGGTTCGATCTCCTCCACCCCGAGCTCGGAGAGGCGACCGCTGCGCTGGATGTCCTCCGCAGAGAGGTCGCCGTGCAGTTGACCGCAGTGCGACACGTGCCCGAGAGCATCGACGTGAGTGCCGACGTGGGTACCGGTCACCAGCAGGTCGTTGGCGGCCGAGCCGCCGTCGGCCCGAATGGCGTCGCCGTGGCGTCGAGGCATGGTGAGTCGGAACTGGGGGTGGTTGGGCGACTGCGCCATGCCGACCTCCATGGGCACCGACAGGTCGTAGGTGCGCACGCCCTGGGCCAGGAGGGCCAGCAGGTCGGCAGTCGATCCGCCGCCGTTCGAACGAGTCGAGTCCGTCATCGAACGATCCCTCGTCGACGAAGCGAGGCCACCCTCTCTGCGTCGATGCCCGCGGCCGCCAGCACCTCGTCGGTGTCGGCGCCGATGGCGGCCGGGCCGGTCGATCGGATCGATCCGGGCGTGTCCGACATCCTGAACAGCACGTTCTGCATCTTCATCGGCCCCAGGTCCGGATCGTTCACCGTGGTGATCATGTCGAGCGCCTGCACCTGAGGATCCTCGACGAGATCAGCCGCCGAGTACACCGGCGCCACCGCGGCATCGGCCGCCTCGAACGCGGCGAGTACCTCGGCGGCGGTGCGGGACGAGATCCAGTCGGCGACCCACGCGTCGATGGTGTCGACATGAGCGGCCCGGCCGATCGCGGAGGTGAACCAGGCTTCGTCGATCACCTCGGGGTGTCCCACGAGGCGCATCACCCTCGCCGCGATGGTGGTGGCGGAAGCGGAGATCGCCAGCCATCGACCGTCGCTGGTCAGGTACGTGTTGCGTGGCGCGTTGGAGCTGGACCGGTTGCCGGTGCGCTGCGCGACTTCGCCCAACTGGTCCCACACCGTCGGCCCGGGTCCGACAGCGCACACGATCGGTTCGAGCAGGGACACGTCGATCACCTGGCCGCGCCCCGACCCCCCAGGACGGTCACGGTGCCACAACGCCATCATCAGCGCGCTGACCGACGTGATG
>JBBQLA010000472.1:0-2884 GCA_038327485.1 Acidimicrobiales bacterium | reverse complement strand
GTGGGACGACGTCGTGCGCAAGACCCGTTCCACCCGGGTGGCCAAGCGCCGGTGAGCGCGTTCGTTGACACGAACATCCTCGTTCGCCACCTGACCGGTGACCCGCCGGGCCTTGCCGCTCGAGCCACTGCCTATCTCGGCTCGGCGTCGCGACTGCTCTTGACCGATCTCGTGGTGGCCGAGACCGTGTACGTGCTCGATTCGTTCTACAAGGTTGCCCACGAGCAGATTGCCGAGGCGATGCGCTCCCTCATCGCGTTCGACTCGATCGAAACCGTCGACCCTGCTCTCCTCCTGCGGGCGATCGAGGTCTACGAGGTCGACCGGCTGGACTTCGCCGAGGCCTACCTGGTGGCATGCGCCGAAACGACCGGCCTCAACACGGTCGCCTCGTTCGATCGGTCGATCGATCGAATCCACACCGTCGAACGGATCGAGCCGCCTCCGCCTTGAACGCCTCCTGGCCGAACGGGCGCGAGCTTCGCTAGGGCCTTGCGGGTGTGCCTGGATACCAGGACTTGCCGATGCACGCCGGCTCGGTCGAGGCGCAGGGGTGCCAGTTCGTGGTTAGGTGCCTCGTGTCGCTATTCGCTTCTCGCGCCCACGGGTCGTGCCTGGCCCAGCGTGCGAGCCCCACCGAATCGTTCGAGTCGTTCGATGTCCTTGACCACGTCGTAACGCGACAGCGGCTGAGCGTCCTGGTCGCGGAGGTGGAAGTACTCGTCGTCAACGACCGCTTCGAGGCCCCGCACGAGCTACTCGAACTCGACAGCGATGCGGGTGGGCCGAGGACGCGAAGCATGTCGAAACCCTCCCGAACGGCTGGGCGTCGGTGGGCGGCCGACGTCCTGGCTACCGTTGCCGCCATGCCCGGGTCCGCGTCGACGTCGGAGTTCTCGTTCACCGCCGAGGTGTGGGAGCACGACGGGCCGACGGCGTGGTTCTTCGTCAGCCTGCCCGAGCCCGAGGCCGACGACATCGAGGAGATGTTCGGGCACCGGGCCAAGGGCTTCGGCTCGTTGAAGGTCGAGGTCACGATCGGTGCGACGCGGTGGTCGACGTCGATCTTCCCCGACAACAAGCGCGGCACCTACATGCTCCCCGTCAAGAAGGCGGTCCGCGCCGCCGAGAACCTCGACGCCGGCACGAAGGTGCAGGTGGACCTCGTCGTCCTCGACTAGCAACGGTGGCCATCGACGGCAACCGGCGAGACTGCCGGGTCAGCCGGGTGAGAGCGAAGGCCAGACGGGCGGGGTCAGGTGGTCTGCGTGCCGACCTTGAGGTCGCGGAACGGCGTGGTCGAGTCGATGCCCGTGTCCTTCGGCAGGCCGAGCACCCGCTCGCCGACGATGTTCTTCATGACCTCGTCGGTGCCGCCGGCGACCTTCATGCCGGGCACGCCGAGCAGCAGCTGGGTCCAGGCGTAGGTGCCCCACTCGCCGGTGTCGGCGACGGCCCGCGGGCCGAGCACGTCGACCACGAAGTTCGCGGTGCGCCACAGGTTGTTGGTGAGCGACAGCTTGGCGATCGACATCTCGGGGCCGGGCAACTGGCCGAGCTTGATCTTGTCGAGGGCCCGCTGGTTGTTGAACTTGGCCACCTGGGTGTTGATGTAGACGTCCATCAGCCGCTGGCGAGCCACGGCATCCTGGTCGAGGTCGAAGTGGCGCAGCATCTGGATGAGCCGGTTGATGCTGGAGCTTCCGCCCCCGCTGCCGGCGCCGATCGAGGCCCGCTCGTTCATGAGGGTGGTGAGGGCGACACCCCAGCCCTGGTTCACGTCGCCGAGCCGGTGGTTGTCCGGCACCCGCACCTCGGTGAAGAAGACCTCGTTGAACGAGGCGCCACCGGTCATCTGGCGCAGTGGCCGGATCTCGACGCCGGGAGCCTTCATGTCGACCACGAAGCCGGTGAGGCCCTTGTGCTTGGGCAGGTCGGGATCGGTGCGGCAGATGATCTCGCCGATGTCGCTGTACTGGGCGCCCGAGGTCCAGACCTTCTGGCCGGTGATGAGCCATTCGTCGCCGTCGCGCTCGGCCTTGCACTGCAGGCTGGCCAGGTCGGACCCCGCGCCGGGCTCGCTGAACAGCTGGCACCCGACCAGGTCGCCGCGGTACATCTTGCGCAGGTACGCGTCCTTGACCTCGGGGGTGGCGTGGGCCTCGATCGTGGGGGCGACCATGCCGAGCCCGATGCCGAAGAAGCTCTGGTTCGGTGTCTTGTAGCCAGATTCGATCTGGCCGTAGAGGCGGTCGTAGGGCCCGGGCAGGCCGCGGCCGCCGTACTCCTCGGGGCCGGTGATGTGGCCCAGCCCGGCGTCGAAGCGCGTGGCGCGCCACTCCTGGGCCTTGACCAGATCGCGAGCTTCGCTCTCGGGGGTGACCTCCTCGAACAGGCCCACGTCGTCGTTGCCCTGACCCCACACGAAGGCCTTCTCGGCGTCGCGCTTCGGGGCGTTGGCGTCGAGGAAGGCGGTGACTTCGTCGCGGAACTGATCGATGGTGAGATCAGGCATGGGGTCCCCCGTGGCGTTCGGTCGAAAACTTGACTGTACGGTCAAGGTAGTGGGCCAGAGCCGATGCTGCCCACTCAGGATCGACTCGGTACCGTGGCCGCCATGGCTCGCTCGTCACGACGTCCCGGAACCTGGCCGCTGGTCGCCCTGGTGGTGTGGTCGGCCTACGTGTGGTCGACCCGCATCGGCAATGCCGCCGGCGACGCCAAACTGAGCAGTGGCGGCAAGGCCTTCAGCATCGGGCTCTCGGCCACCTTCATCGGCTTCGCCGTGGCCGGCGTGGTGGTGCTGGTGCGGGCGTGGTCCCGGAGCCTCACGTCGACCGAGTCACTCGTGCTGAAATCGTTCGCGGCGTGGACCGCGCTGGTG
>JBBQLA010000471.1:0-2884 GCA_038327485.1 Acidimicrobiales bacterium | reverse complement strand
AGCCCGACGATCGTCGACCCCGGCGGCACACCCGGGAGCCCGTGATCGCGCACCAAGGCGCCGCCGGCCCACGACGCCAGCGGTCCTGATTGGCGCTCGAGCCGACCCAACACGGCGAGCGTGACCAGCACCGCCGACGCGAACGCCGGGATCGCCGCGAGTTGGGGTTGTCGTCGAAGACTCAAGGCGACAGCCAGGAAGACCAAGATGGCGCCAGTGACCGGAAGCGCCGAGGGGCGATCGAGCACCCATCGGGTCAATCGGGCCTCGTCGGTGAGTCCGCCGATCAGCACGGAGGCGCCAACGAGCCCGGTGCCCAGTGCCCATCGGGCGCTCACCGCAGGTCGAGGTCGGGCCACGCCTCATCTTGGCGCGGCGATCGGCTGGCCAGGATCATTCTGACTGCGTGGCTCTCAGGGAACTCGAATCACGCGCCGGCGGGTGCGTGTTCCCGGACCGACACCCAGACCACCTTGCCCGAGCCGTCGGGGGCCACGCCCCACTCGCTGCTCAACTGATCGACCAGCCGCAGACCGAATCCGCCGTGACCTCCCGCTGTGGGGAGCGTCGATGGTTGGACTGGAGATCGATCGTGGATGGCGAGTCGGATGGGCGGGCCCGGGTCGAGGCGAAGCTCGCCGCCGGCGCCGCTGTGGAGCACCACGTTGGTCACGAGTTCGCTGACGACGAGCAACGTGTCGTCGAGGCAAGGGTGGTCGGCGCCCAACCAGCGAGTAACTGCGGAACGAGCCACTCGCGGCGCTGAGCGGTCGCCTTCGAACACGAGCTCGTGGCCGATCACGACCTCTGGCGGGCCGGAGCGTTGATGAGCGCCGCTTGGAGCGCCCTTGCCGGGGGTGGTCGAGCCATGGACGATCCCAGTGAGCTCGAGAACCGTTAGCATCGGTCCCGTGGCGCCGATGATCGTCAGGGTGTGGCCGCGGTCATTCATGATCCGCTGCATCGCAGCGAACGCAGCCAGCGCGGACGAATCAGCGAAGACCACCGAGGACAGATCGAGGCTCACACCCGATGCTCCAGTGTTGGCGACTTCGAGGAGGCGCTGGCGCACGGTGGGTGCGCTCTGGATGTCGACTTCGCCAGACACGAGGACTCTCACCGTTCCGTCGGCGGAGGGTGTGGGTTCGACCTCGACCGTTGCCTTCGCGGATGTCACGGTTTCCACCGTACCCAAGCAGACTCGAGATCAGCAGCTGCCCCGCTGACTTTCCGGTTGGGAACGCGGCGAGCAGGGAACCACGTGGTATCGGATCCACCAGCTTGTTCCCATCGGCCATCGAAACTCCTGCCGCGGTGCGCCGTTTCGTGCGCGACGTCACGGCGTCTCGCATCTCCGATGAGCGCGCCGATGACGTGGACCTTCTGGTCAGCGAAGTGGTCACCAACGCTGTGAAATACGGCGGGGGAGACTTCGTTCGGGTCACCGTTGCCGAGCGCGGCCCCCGCGTGCGAGTCGACGTGACCGACCACAGTTCCGAGGCGCCGCGCGTGGTTCGACCGAGCGCCGACCGCCCCGGCGGCCGGGGGATGTTGCTGGTCGACCGAATTGCGTCGCGATGGGGCAGCGAGCCGATCCATGGCAACGGCAAAGTCGTGTGGTTCGAGCGCTGAGGTGCGACCGGACCGGTCTCCAATCTGGAGCTGTCAGCGGCTCCGAACGACAGCCATGACCTCCCGCGGCCGCTCGGTGCGAAGGGTGGCGGCAAGTGCGGTCGCCGTCATCGCACTGGCCGCTCCACTGCTCGGCCCGGCTGCAGGCGCACAGACGGGCGCCGATCTCGTGGTGCGAATGTCGGACCGCTCGACCAGCGATGTGTTGGTCGCCGTGCCCGACGTCGCAGCGGGCACGACGCTCCGCGGTGACGCCTTCGCGGTGAATCTGGGTCAGCGCAGGGCTCCGACCGACGTGCATCGGATGGCCGATCAATCGCTCGACGTGTCCATCTTGATCGATGTCGGATCGAGCCCCGCCGCGTTCGACCAGGTCCGGGGAGCCCTGGTCGAGTTCGTGCTGCGCATGCCGCCGGGAGCTCGGATTCGAGTTGTCGATGACTCCACCAACCCGGCTTTCACCTCGGATCGGCAAGTCGCGTTGGATCAGGTGGCGGCGATCGTCGCCTTCAGTCCGACGACCACGACAGGAGTTGGAGCGGTTCGATCCGACCCCATGGGGCTCCTGCTGGCTGAGCCGACGCCAGTTGATCGCCATCAGGCCGTTCTCGTGGTCACCGATCGTTCCGACCTCCCGGCGCCGTCGACCGCAACATCGGTGATCGATGTGGTGTCGCTGGTGGCCGGATCCGCGGTCACGCCGGCAGGGCGAGTGGCTTCGGCGACCGGTGGCATCTCTGTCGATGCGGCGTCCTCGGACGGCGTGTTGGCCGCCACCGATGCGGTCGCGTCGGACCTGGCGCGGCTGTATCGCGTTCATGTCGATCCCATCACGCTCGCCACCCCCGGAGCCCAGCTCACGCTCACCACGACCGGGGCGAGCTACTCGGTCGGCCTCGCGGATGCGGTCACCCCGACGACGGCACCGACGACGCCACGACGGTGGTCGGCGGGGCCGGGCTCGACCTCGGTGGTGGCCGTGGCGGAGTCGCAGTCGACCACGCGTTGGGCTGGTCCGCTGATCCTCGCCCTGGCTCTGCTGGCGCTTGCTGCGATCGGTGTGGCCGTGTGGTCCGAGCGCCGTCGCCGCACTCGAATCCACCTGCCACCGGAGCATGTCGACGTTCGTGAGGCCGGCATCGCACCGGCAGCGCTCAACTTGGCGACGATCACCCGCGACTCGGCAGTGCTGCAGGCTGAACTACGGGCTCTCGATGGGATTGCCCGGCTCGCCGCACATCGGCGAGCCACG
>JBBQLA010000470.1:0-2893 GCA_038327485.1 Acidimicrobiales bacterium | reverse complement strand
AGTGGCGCCACGGGCGGGAAAGCTAGCGCGCCGCAGATCACCCCCTCCAGAACGGCCGTTAGTCTGCCCTCGTGCATCCCATCGAGCGGCTCCGCTACGTCGCTCGTTCGTCGGGCGCACCGCAGGATCTGCTGGTGCGTGAGACGGCGCTGGCGCTGGCGAGTTTCCGTGACGATCCGTCCGGTCTGGTGACGGCGTGTCGGCGGATCGTGAGTCGACAGTTGACCAGCGGTGCCATCTGGTGGCTGTGTTCTCGCATCTTGTGCGCGCCCGATCCGTGGAGCGAAGCTCAGTTGGCCGTTGACGAGATCGAGCAGGACACCACCGCCCGACGACTGGCCGCCGCGTTTCCCGACGACTGTTCCGCCGCAGTGCTGGGGTGGCAGCCCACCGTGGCATCGTCGCTGGCGCGTCGCGGCGACGTCGAAGTGTTGGTCATCGACACGCTGGGCGAAGCGATGTCGTTCGTGCGCCACTTGGAGTCCCGCGACGTCATCGGCATCGAGGTGCCGCTGTCGGGCCTCGGGGCGGCGGCGGCCACCGCTGATCTGACCGTCCTCGAAGCGTCCGCGGTCGGGCCGGGCGAGTTCATCGGTGTGGCGGGTTCACGTGCCGCGGCCGCGGTCGCTCGCGACGCCGGTCACCCCGTGTGGTTGGTCGCCGGAGTGGGACGGGTGCTCCCTGCCCGCGTGTGGGAGGCGCTGATCTCGAGGCTCGACCTCGGCGACGAGCCCTGGGACGCCGAGGACGAGATCATCTCGATGTCACTCGTCGACCAGGTCGCCGGACCGGCCGGCCTCGAGCTCCCCGCCGAGACTGCGGCGCGCACCGACTGTCCCATCGCCCCCGAGCTGTTCAAGTCCGACATCACCTGAGGCAACTACATTGCGGCCATGGGCTCCGATGTCATCTTCCCGTCCAACGGCCATGAGGCGTCCGGGTACTTCGCACCCGCCGCCGGAGGGGGCCCTGGGGTCCTCGTGATCCAGGAGTGGTGGGGACTCGTGGCCCACATCCGCGATGTGGCCGATCGTTTCGCCGCCGCCGGGTTCAGCGCCCTCGTGCCGGACCTGTACCACGGGGTGACGACCACCGAGCCCGACGAGGCCGGCAAGCTGATGATGTCGCTCAACCTCGCACAGGCAGGCAAGGACCTGTCCGGTGCCATCGACTTCCTCACCGCATCTCCCGAGGTCACCAGCGCCAACATCGGTGTGGTCGGCTTCTGCATGGGCGGAGCGCTGGCGCTCATGGTGGCCACCCAGCGGCCCGATGTCGTGGCGGCCTGTGCGCCCTACTACGGCGTCATCCCGTATCTCGACCCGCAGCCGGACTGGTCGAAGTTGGCGGCAGTCGTGCGCGGTCACATCGCCAGCGGCGACACCATGTTCACGCCGGAGAAGTTCGCCGAGCTCGAAGCCACCCTCGTCGCGCTGGGCAAGGACGCGACGTTCTCCCTACACGAAAACACCGAGCACGCCTTCTTCAACGACACTCGACCGGAGGTGTACGACGCTGAGGCATCGGCCGCCGCCTGGGACGACACGCTCACCCTGTTCCGCAGCACCCTGTCGTAGCGAGGGCCCCGGTGTCTGTCGAGACTGATCCCGTCGAGCGCTACGTCGAGATCGGACTTCGCCTCGGACGCCATCACGCCGACATCGTCGACGCCTACTACGGGCCGCCGGCGTGGAAGTCCCGGGTCGACGCCGAGCCGGTTCGGCCATTGGCCGCGCTGCGTGGCGACATCCGCACGCTGATCGCTGATCTCGAATCCGGGATCGATCCCCAGATCGCGCCGCAACGCCGGGCCTGGATCCTTGGTCAACTTCGCGGCGTCGAGGTGGTGGCAGCCAAGCTCGCCGGCGATGACATCGCCTATGTCGACGAGGTCGAGGCGTGTTACGGCGTGCGGCCCCGGCGGGTCGACGAATCCGAGATCGATGCCGCTCAGCGGGCGCTGTCGGAATCGCTCGGTGGATCCGGCCCCATCGCCGATCGAGTCGTGGCGTTCCGGGCGACCCACGTGATCCCGCCCGATCGTCTCGGCGCAATCATCTCGGACCTGTCCGACGAGCTGCGCACGCGGACTCGCATCATGTTCGGGCTGCCCGACGGTGAACGGGTCCGCTTCGAACTCGTGTCCGACAAGCCGTACTCGGGGTTCAACTTCTACGAGGGGGACCTGTCGTCGCTGGTCACCATCAACACCGATCTGCCGGTGCTCTCGACGTCGATCGGGCATCTGATCGCCCACGAGGCCTACCCGGGCCATCACACCGAGGCCTGCCTGAAAGAGGTCGGTCTGGTGCGGGCCAACCGTCAGATCGAGGAGACGATCTTCCTGATCGGCACGCCTCGCTGCCTGCTCGCCGAGGGCCTCGCAGATCTGGGCATCGACGTACTGCTGGGTGACGACGTACTCCGGGTGGTCGGTGAGATCGTTCGATCGCACGGAGTTCGCCACGACGACGAAGTGCTGGTGAAGATGGCCGAATGGGGAGAGATGGCCAACCGGGTGCGAGGCAACATCGGCTTGTTGCTGCACGAGGACGGAGCGACCGCCGACGACGTGGTCGCCTACGCCGAGCAGTGGCTGCTGCTCGACCCCGCCCGCGCCGCGAAGGCGGTGCAGTTCCAGACCGACCCGACGTGGCGGGCGTATGTGAGCTGCTACGTGGAAGGACTCCCGTTGTGCCGGTCCTACGCGGGCACCGATCCCGTCCGTTTCAAGCGGCTGCTGACCGAGCAGCTCCTGCCGTCGGATCTGACCGCCGCGGCCTGAGTCGAGTCAACCGCTCGCGCTGAGCTGCCACAACTGGTGGCGACCAGCCGCGCCCTCCGACGGGTCGAGCGATCGCCACGTCCAGACGGTCACCCGCTCGTCGTTGCC
>JBBQLA010000469.1:0-2909 GCA_038327485.1 Acidimicrobiales bacterium | reverse complement strand
AGTACGGGACCGACGATCATCTCCTGCTGCTCGAGCACCCGGCGACGGTGACCCTCGGCGTGAGCGCCTCGATGACCAACGTGATCGTCGATCCGAAGACGTGGGGAGCTGAGTTGGTCAGTGTCGATCGTGGTGGCGACGTGACCTATCACGGGCCCGGTCAGCTCGTCGGCTACCCGATCCTCACCTTGGCCGACCATGCCGCGGGCGAGATGGTGCGAACCCGGGACTACATCGAGGGATTGGAGTGGGTGTTGATCTCGGCCCTCGCCGACCTCGGTCTGCCGGGCGGCACCATCGTCGACGGCTCGCCGGGAGTGTGGCTCGACGCGGACTCGCCGCGACCCCGCAAGATCGCCGCCATCGGTGTGAAGCTCACTCGCGGGCGCTCGATGCACGGCTTCGCCCTGAACGTCTCGACCGACCTCGATCACTTCAACCACATCGTGCCGTGCGGTATCTCGGACAAGGCCGTGACCTCGCTGCGGGCCGAGGGCATCGACGCCTCGATGCGCGAGGTGGTCGACGCGGTCACGGTGCGGTTCGTCGAACGGTTCGCTCACGACGCAGTGACCGAACGAGCCGGAGTGGTGTGGCGCGTGCCGGTCGACGACCGTGACCTGTCCGCCTTCAGCCGCGGCGAGGGCCCCGGCGATGCCGTTCGGTACTCGTCGCGATCCACCGACGCTCCCGCGGGCACCTCGGTGCGATTGCTGGGCCGGCTGGCCGACGCCGGCGTGACCGCGTCGGTGTCGCTGGCCGAACCCAAGCCGGAGTGGATGCGCGCCAAGGTCCGCATCGGGCCGGAGGTGTTGGCCACCAAGCGTGCCATTCGCGACCTCGGGCTCGTCACCGTGTGCGAGGAGGCCGGTTGTCCAAACTTGTCGGAGTGTTGGTCGGCCGGCACCGCCACCTTCATGGTGTGCGGCGAGCGGTGCACCCGGGCCTGCGGGTTCTGCCTCGTCGACACCCGCCATCCCGACGCCCTCGATGCCACCGAGCCGGAGCGAGTGGCCGAGGCGGTGGAGCGTATGGGCGTGAAGTTCGCCGTCATCACCATGGTGGCCCGCGACGATCTGGCCGACGGTGGGGCAGCTCACGTCGCCGCCACCATCGAGGCGATCCGAGCGAGAACCCCCGGCGTACGGGTCGAAGCGCTGATCAGCGATCTGGCCGGCTCGACCGAATCGTTGGACATCGTGGTGGCGGCGCGGCCCCATGTGCTCAACCACAACATCGAGACGTCCGCTCGGCTACAACGCGCCGCCCGACCATCCGCGTCGTACGCTCGCAGCCTGACCGTGCTGGCACGGGCCAAGGCGGCGGGGATGATCACCAAATCGGGCATCGTTGCCGGGATGGGCGAGACCTTCGACGAGGTGGTCCAGACCCTCGCCGATCTGCGCGCCGTCGGAGTCGACATCGTGACCATCGGCCAGTACCTCCGACCCACGTCGCATCATCTGCCAGTGGCCAACTGGTGGACGCCGCGGGACTTCGACGAGTGGAAGCGCATCGGTGAGCACGACCTCGGTCTGGCTCACATCGAGTCGTCGCCGTTCACCCGATCGAGCCATCACGCCGGCGAGGCTGCCGATGCCGCATCGAACGTGCTCGGCACTCGAGTGGAGGTGTGACCGTGGCTGCGTTCTTCCCCGCACTGAGAGGCGACCACATCGACATGATCGGCGATCAGTCGATCTTCTTCGTGGGCACTGCGCCCCTGGCAGCGGACGGCCACGTCAGCGTGTCGCCGAAGGGCTATGACACGTTCCGGGTGATCGACTCATCGACAGTCGCCTACCTCGACCTGACCGGCAGCGGGGCCGAGACCGCTGCGCATCTCGCGGAGAACGGGCGGATCACGGTGATGGCGTGTTCATTCGGTCCCAAGCCGCTGATCCTTCGGATGTACGGGCGAGGCGAGACCGTGATGGCGGGCGAGCCCCGCTACGCCGAGTTGGCGGCGCAGTTCGACGATCTGCCGGGCGCACGAGCAGTGGTGGTGATTCACATCGAAAAAGTGCAGACGTCGTGCGGTTACGCAGTGCCTCGGATGGAGGTCATCGAGGAGCGACCTCGGCTGATCGACTGGGCCGCCGACAAGGACGCCGACGAACTCGACGCCTATCGTGTGCTCAAGAACTCCACCAGCATCGATGGTTTGCCGTCGCTGGGCCAACATTTCGAGCACCAATCGTGACCACTCCGTTCGCCGCACGCTTCGATCGAGTCCGCGAACGCATGGCCGAGACCGCCTGCGATGCGCTGTTGCTCTCGGTCGGAGCCGACCTGCCATGGCTGTGCGGTTACGAAGCGATGCCGTTGGAGCGCCTCACCATGTTGGTCGTGCTGGCTGACGGCCCCGCAACGCTCGTCGTTCCCGGTCTCGAGGCGCCGCGGGTGGCCGAGCATCCCGACCTCTTCTCGGTGCGAGGGTGGGGCGAGACCGAGAACCCCGTCGGGCTGGTCGCCGACCTGGTGGGCCACCGCTCGAAGGTGGCGATCGGCGATCGCACCTGGGCTCGGTTCCTCGTCGACCTCCAACATGCCGCCCCGCACGTTGGGTGGGGCCGTTCGATTGATGTGGTCGGGCCGTTGCGTGCCATCAAGGACGCCCACGAGATCGCCGCGCTGCGCGCGGCCGGCGCTGCGGTCGATCGGATCGCGGCCCGGCTGCAGTCCGGTGAGATCACCCTGGTCGGCCGCACCGAGGCAGAGGTGTCGGCCGAACTCGGCCGTCAGATTCTCGCCGAGGGTCACCATCGGGTGAACTTCGCCATCGTCGCGGCTGGCGCCAACGCAGCGAGCCCCCATCACGAAGCCGCCGGCCACGTGATCGCGCCCGGCGAAGTGGTGCTGTGTGACTTCGGCGGAACCATGCTCGATTCGTTCGGGGTGGGGTACTG
>JBBQLA010000468.1:0-2932 GCA_038327485.1 Acidimicrobiales bacterium | reverse complement strand
AACGCCGGCGACACCGCTGGAGCGACCCACGCATCTCGGCGGGCACGGCAGATCTTCGACGCCATCGGAGCCGCGCCGTGGTCAGCGAAGACCGAAACCTCCCGAGTGGTGATCCTGCCCAAGTCCCGACCGGCGTCCTGTGATGACCTGACCGAGGTGCTCACGCCGATCGAGCGCGAGGTGGTGTCGGTCCTGCTCCGTGGCGGAACCAACCAGCAGATCGCTCGCGAGATGTGCATCTCGATCAAGACCGTCGAGTCCCACCTGACCCGCTCCTACCGCAAGCTCGGGTTCAGCTCTCGGGCCGAACTGATGGCGGCGCTGCTCAGCCGCTGACGAGATCGAAGCCATTCCCTCGCCGAACCGGGTCAGTGGAAGGCGCGCTCCACGAACTGTCGTTGGCCCTGATCGAGGATCCAGTTGTGGCCGAACTCGACCATCGGGCGGGCGACGATCCCGAACCCCCGCAGCAGCGGGTTGGTCGGATGCAACGCAGAAACGAGCCGGGCCGTCGAAGCACCCAACGCAGCGGGCTCGATGGTGAGCCGCGCCGTTCCGGCGATGTCACCGCTGACCCGCGCGTTCACGGTGCGGGCGGCTTCGACCCGATCGAGGTGCACGTGAAACCGAACGGTGTAGGGCAGCGGCGGGGCCACGGTACAGGTCCAACGCTCAGCTTCGACGAGGCCCTGTCCGGCGTCGAAGGCTCTGAGCCACGGCCACCACTCGGAGTAGTCGTTCGTCGAACAGATGCGTGCCCACAGGTCGTCGCAGCCCACGTCGAAGCTCCAGCTCCGGTCCGAGTGGAACGAGGTGCGAGTCATCGTCGTCAGCCGTACGCGAGCGTGGTCACCGACTCATGATCGTCGGCGGGAAGGGTGCCGTCCACCACTGCGTACACCTCGGCGAAGGTCAGCTCGACGTCACCCCGCAGGGTCGCTGCGAACGAGGTGTCAGCGGCGTCGCGGCCGGTCGCTATGCGCACCAGGGACGATCTCGGCGCCAGACGAGTTGGGTCGAGCACCTCCCACACGCCGCTACGCCACACCTCGACCACTGCGTGGAAGTCCATCTGCACGAGGCCAGGAGCGTAGACCGATACCAACCGAGCGGGCACGCCGAGGGCGCGGCACAACGTGATCGTCAAGTGGGCGAAGTCGCGGCACACTCCCCGGCGGGTCAGCAGTGTGTCGACCGCAGTGTCGGTCGGACCGCTCGATCCGCCGAGGTACGCGATGCGTTCGAACACCCACGATGCGGCCGCTTGGGCGATCTGGTCCGTGCCGAGGAACTCGTTGAGCTCGGCGCGCGCCAGGGGGACCAGGAGGTCCGAAGGGCAGTACCGGCTCTGACGCAGAGCGCTGATGACGTCATCGTCGTAGCGCGACGATGAGAACGCGCCGTCCCAGGCGGTGGGGTGGGGAGTGACGACCGCCGAGTAATTGATCGATACCGGACCGACCGGGGCCTCGATGATGTGGACTCGAGTGTTGTTGGGGCCGAAGGCGAGCTCGACGGGGACCGGCTCGCCGTCGTCACCGGCTCCCGCGCCGCCGCGGATCGCGTACAACTGCTCCTCGAGCACCCTCTGACCGTTGTGCGCGGGGGCGACCTGGAGTGCGACGACACTCGGAACGAGGAAGTTGAAGATCAACTTGGTTCCGACCGATCGGCTTGCGCTCGAGGCGCGCTGACCTGGGTTCGGTTCTTCGGTGGTGGAGATCGTCACGAAGGCAGCGTCGCCGTCGTGGCCGCAGGGGTCAAACGGAGCGCAACGACTTCACGGGCTCTTCACAACTTCGGAGCGGCACATCGACCATGCAGAGACGACGATCCACGCGTCGGTGATGGAGAGGCCCAGGCGCTGGCTGAAACCGTGACCCCGATCGAACGTCGACGCTGCCAAAGCCAGGGCAGAAGCCACCCCACACAGAACCGACCAACGGGCCCAGCTGGTCGCGCCCGCTCGACGAAAGGTGTGCGCCGCGAGCAGCGGGGTCGCTATGAGCGAGAGGTAGCCGGCCGTCGCGAAGATGTAGTGGGCTCGATCGGCACGACCCAGTGGCGACACCGCGACGCCGATGATGGAGAGACCGGTGACAGTCGCCGCGATCCATGCCGGGCCCCGCAGCCTGCGTCGCAGCGCCTGGGCGTATAGCGGCACACCGATGCCGAAGGCGACGAACCCGGCGGTCATCCAACCGCGGTCGGGCGCTCCCACCTCGGCGAGACGACTGATGGCATCGTGCACGGGTGAATACCCGTCACGCCTGGCTCCAGCGAGCGCCCACGCTACGACGAAACCGCTCACGCCGACGATGCCCGCTGCTGCCAGCGAGCGATCGACGGGCAAGGTCCGATCCGAACTCGGCGCGCCCAGTTCGGTCATGTCGCTCAGGGTCTGAACTGCTCCAGCAAGCCGGTGATCTCGAGCAACTTCTGCGCTGCCGGTGACATTCCGTCGATCACGAGGCGACCGCCACCCGAACTGAGGAGCTGACCGAGCCCGATGAGAGCCCGGAGTCCCGAGGAGTCGATGAACGAGGCGCCCGACAGGTCGAGCACCACCAACGTGGCTCCGCCATCGACGAGCGCGCTGACCTGGTCGATCAGTGCGTTGGAGGTGGACAGGTCGAGCTCACCCACGACGGTGAGATGACGGCCGGTGTGTCCGGCTTCGGCTTCGGCCAAGGTGATGAGGAGTTCCTGAGGATCGATCACTACATCATGCCTGAACCGACGTCTCGAGTTCGTCCGAGCTCTCCGCACGGGCGCGGTGGTGCCGCGTGCTGGCGTTGGCTCGGATCGTTGGTCAGGCCCGGTGGGGCTGGGGTTGTCGTCGGTGGTGTTGTTGGCTGGCGATGGTCTGCCCGGTGGGGGTGGTCCATTGGAATCGTTGGTCTCCGGTGGAGGTCATGGCCCATCTGTTGCG
>JBBQLA010000467.1:0-2933 GCA_038327485.1 Acidimicrobiales bacterium | reverse complement strand
GAAGACCACGCTGCCGATGTCACGGCCCTCGACAACAGCGCCGCCGCGAGCAACCACCCACTGCCGTTGTCGCCCGACCAAGTCGGCTCGAACTGCTGAGTTCGACGCGACGATCGAGACCAGACCCGACACTTCTGTGCCTCGAATGGCGATGGTCGCATCCTCGGTCCCCACGGTCACGACGCCTCGGTCGACGTCGATCGAGGTGGCGGCGACGAGCTTCGCGACGGCGATGTCGTCACCAGGGTCGAGCCCTGACTCGAGCACCGCCCACGTCGCAGCTCGGTACATGGCGCCGGTGTCGAGGTACGCCACGCCGAGATGGTCGGCCAGACGACGAGCCACCGTGGACTTGCCGGACCCGGCAGGTCCATCGATCGCGATCACTCGGGTCATCGGCCGGTCATCCTGGCAGAATCGCCAACCGGGTCAGCAACTCCCAGTACCCGGGAAAGGTCTTGCTCACGACCTCGGGGTCCTCGATCTCGACGCCATCGACCTGTAACCCGATCAGCGCCATCGACATGGCCATGCGGTGATCGTCGTAGGTCTGCACGACCGCACCGTGAGCGCGCCCGCCGACAATGGTGAACCCGTCGGGGTCCTCGGTGGCATGCACCCCGACCCGCCGGAGTTCGGCCACCATGGCGGCGACCCGATCCGTCTCCTTGTGACGGATGAAGCCGATGCCCGACACTCTCGTGGGACCGGCAGCGAAGGCCGCGACCGCCGCCAGGGTCTGCGCCGTGTCCGACTGTTCCGACAGGTCGATGTCGATGCCCCGAAGGCCCACCCCATCGTCGGCGCCGGAACGGCCGCGAACTTCGATCCACGCCTCGTGACGGTCGACGCTGGCGCCCATCGCCTCGAGCGCGTCGACGAACCCGACATCTCCCTGAATCGACCCTGAGCCCAGGCCCAACACGCGCACGCGGCCACCGCACACCGCAGCAGCGGCCCAGGGGTAGGTCGCGGCGGATGCGTCCGGCTCGATGACGTAGTCGCGTCCGACGTAACCGGAGGGGGTGACAGCGATATGGCGGAAGTCAGGGGTGGTCTCGACCGTGGCGCCGAAGGACCGCATGACCTCGATCGTCATGGCCACATAGGACCGGCTCCGCAACGTCCCGACGACGTTGATCTCGAGCTCCGTGGACAGCGCGGGAGCGACCAGCATGAGTCCCGACAGGAACTGGCTCGACGCCTCGCCGTTGACTTCGATGCGGTCGGGCCACGAAGTGGCAGGCCACACGGTCGCCGGAAGCCGACCTGAGGCCGACTCGATCCGTTGACCGCCACGCATGAGCGCGTCAATGCCGTCGCCCATGGGCCGGGCCCGCAGCGGTGCCGCACCGTCGACGCGTACTGCCCCCGACGCCAGCGTGGCGGCGGGAAGGAGGAACCGCGAGGTCGTTCCCGACAGACCAGCGTTGATGATGGCGTTCGAGGCCGGGAATCTCCCGCCGGTTCCCTCGACCCGGGCCTCGGGCACCGGGCCGTCGGTCACGTCGATCCGCACTCCGAGGCTGCGGAGACCTTCGATCATGACAGCGGTGTCATCCGCCAGAAGGATGCCTCGAAGCAGCGATGTGCCTGTGGCCAACGACGCGCACAACAACGCCCGATTCGTGATGCTCTTCGATCCAGGAACCGTCACGTCTGCGTCGAGGACGTGCCGAATCGGTTCGATGCGGCGTGTGGTCATCGAGGTTGGCCGTTCATTGCAGGTCCGTGACGGTGGCGCCGTAGCCGCCGGATCGGAGGATCTCGGCGAGTGCCTCGGCACGCGACGAATCGACCACGACAATCAACGTGCCGCGTTCACCTTCGGTCGAGTGAGCGATCTCGATGTCGTAGATGTTGACCCCATGAGCGGTTGCGGCGGTGGTGACGTGCGCCAGCTGGCCCGGCCGGTCGTCGAGGGGGATGCGCAGCTCGGCAAGCCCGACCGGCCGCACGGCGGGACCGGGAAGCCGGAGACGGGCGGCTCGGGCGGCGTGCAGTCGTTCGAGCAGTGCCTCGCGATCGGCGTCAGCGATGATGTCACGGACCTTGCCGAGCTCCGAGCGCAGATCGTCGATCACCTCGACGATGGCGTCTCGATTCTCGACACAGATGTCGGGCCAGATCCCCGGGTGGCCGGCCGAGATGCGGGTCATGTCCCGGAATCCACCGGCGGCCAGGCGCAACAGCGCCGCTTGGTCGGTGGCTCGTTCCGACGCCAGCCCCATCAGGGTGGCCGCAGTGAGGTGGGGGACGTGCGAGATCACCGCCACGATCGCATCGTGGGAATCGGGATCGAGTGTCACCACATCGGCTCCCAACTCTGAGATGGCCGTGTGCAGACGTGCGTGCGCCGTCGGATCGACCCGCGAGGTGGGTGTCAGGACCCAGACTGCGCCGTCGAACAAACTGGCCAGTGACCCATCGATTCCGTCCTGCTCCGACCCGGCCATCGGATGGCCGCCAACGAAGCGAGGGTGATCGACGGCTCGGCTGATGGCACCCTTCACCGAGCCGACATCGGTGACGACCGCGTGCGGGTGGGCACCCAGCGCATCGACCGCCAACGCGGCAATCGATCCGACGGGAACCGCAATGACCACCAACTCGGCATCAGGGTCCGAGCCGATCTCGTCGATCGCCTCGACCTCGAGTGCGCGTTCCGATCTCGAGGGATCGAGGTCACTGCCAGTCACTCGCCAGCCTGCTCGCCGCAGCGCCAGGCCGATCGAGCCGCCGATGAGGCCAGTGCCGATGATCTGGGCGCGACGAGTCGCGGTCATCACGCGGGGAGGTCGTCGCGGAGCCCAACAGCACCCTCGAGGTACACGTGGTGGAGGTCGGCACGCGAAATGGGGGTGGTGAGATGCATCATCACGCGGATGCAACGCGGCATGGACCCCACGATGTCGAGCTCGCGAGCACAGATC
>JBBQLA010000466.1:0-2934 GCA_038327485.1 Acidimicrobiales bacterium | reverse complement strand
CACCAGGCCGCCATTCTGTTGCAGCAACTGGTGCAGGGCATGCGCGCCGGCGAGACGGTCGACTCGATGGCGCACAATCAGATGTATCCGCACCCAGCGCTGTCCGAAGTGGTGGAGAACGCTCTGCTCGACGTGTGACCCCCACGGTCACCCGGGCGATTCGCGTGCCGCCCGCCATCTGGCAGGCTGACGGACATGAGCAACGATGCATGGGGTCCGCTGGCCGGACTGATCGGTGAATGGGAAGGCGTCGGCGGCTTGGACAGCGCGTTCTCACATTCCCGCGGTGTGGTCTACGAAACGGCCTACCGCGAGAAGGTGACGATGAAGCCGTTCGGGCCGGTCGACAACGGAAGCCAGTCGCTGATGGGCCTGGACTACAAGTCGGCGATGTGGCGGGAATCCGAAGACAACCCGTTCCACACCGAGGTCGGCTACTGGCTGTGGGACTCCGCCACCGGTGAAGTCATGCGTTGTTTCGTGGTTCCCCGCGGCATCACGACACTCGCCGGCGGCACCGCCGCTGCTGATGCCACCAGCTTCGAGCTGTCGGCCAAGCTGGGCGACCCGATCTACGGGATCGCCGAGAACAAGTACCTGTCACAGAAGGCCAGCACCATCAGCTACCTCGCCACCATCACGGTCGACGGACCTGACTCGTGGTCGTACGACGAAGTGACCACGCTTCGCATGGTCGAGTTCGAGGACCTGTTCCCGCACACCGACAGCAACACCCTGCACCGTGTCGGCTGAGCCGTTGTGAGCTTCTACGAGGACCGCGTACTGCCTCGGGTCATCGACCTGATGTTGGGCAGCGCGACCATGGGCAAGCTCCGACGGCGGGCGCTGGAAGGGCTGGCCGGCACGGTCTTGGAAGTCGGTTTCGGCTCGGGCACGAACGTGCCGTACTACCCATCCGAGGTCGATCGGGTCCTCGCGATCGATCCTGCGACCGGTGCGCGACGGCTGGCAGCCAAGCGGCTGTCCTCGTCGAGCGTGCCAGTGGAGTTCATCGGGCTCGATGGCGCGTCGATTCCCCTTGATGACGAGTCGGTCGACAACGTGCTGAGCACGTGGACGTTGTGCACCATTCCCGACGTCGACGCGGCGTTGTCGGAGATCCGGCGCGTCCTCAAGCCAGGCGGCCGGCTGTTCTTCCTCGAACACGGCATCTCCGACGACCCGAAGGTGGCCAAGCGTCAGCACCGCTTCGATCCGATCCAACAACGCATCGCCGGCGGTTGCCACCTGAACCGTGACCACGGCCAATTGATCCGTGAGTCCGGCCTCGAGATCGAAAGCCTCGCCAACTTCACCATCGCCGGACCCAAGTCGACCGGATACATGTACGCCGGCACCGCCCGCCGCTCCGCTCTTTCGATCAGCGAGCTGCCAACCACCGAGCGGCTGCCGAATCCCTAGATGATTAGTTCCAAGGGATTCGCGCGCTCCGCGCGATCATCCACAAGCTGAGTGGCGAAGGTGTCCACGAGCAGGGGGCCTAACAAACCCTGATCCCGGAGGACACAGCGCATGAACCCTGACCTGGACACCCTCGCGACCCGACTCTACGTCACCATCGACGATCTCCTTATCGACCACCCACAGTGGGCACCAGAACGACCTGCCGTCGGGATCGCCCCAAAGCTCAGCGACGCCGAACTCCTCACCCTCGCTGTGATCCAAGCGCTCCTCGGGTTCACATCTGAAGCCCGGTTCATCCGCCACGCCCACACCCACCTCCGACCTTGGTTCCCGTACCTGCCGGAGCGGCCCGGCTACAACAACCGCCTGCGTCACGCCGGTGAACTGTTCCGACACGTCATCGCGCATCTGGCCCGGGCGTGCCCCTCATGGAGCGACGACTTGTGGCTGGTCGACTCGACACCCGTCGAGTGCTGCCGTAACCGCGAAACCGTGAAGCGATCCGACCTCGCCGGGTGTGCCACCTACGGGTATTGCGCGTCACACTCCCGGTTCTTTTGGGGGCTCCGCCTCCACCTCATCACCACACCCTCAGGGCTGCCCGTCGCGTACGCGCTCGCCGGCGCGAAAGCCGACGAACGCGACACCGCTCTCGACATGATCGCCTTCGCGAACCTCGACACCACCGGCTCCACCCTCATCGCCGACAAGGGCTACCGGCGCGCCAGCTTCGAGACCGAACTCAACCAGGCCGGCATCACACTGATCCGACCCAACCTCAAATCAGAGACGCCGCGGCCCGGCGGCCGCTACCTCAAAGCATTCCGACAGGTCATCGAATCGGTCAACGAAACGGTGAAAGGCCAACTCGACCTCGAACGCCACGGCGGCCGCAAGAAAGCCGGCGTCTGCGCCAGGATCTTGCAACGACTCCTCGCGCTCACCGCAGCCATCTGGCACAACGAGACCAGCGGCCGAGACGGACCCGCCCGATCACTCACCGCCTACGACCACTGACCACTTGGAACCAACCATCTAGCGCCCGGCGACGACCTCGTGGCCGGTGAGTCGTTCGTAGCGGTCGAGGCGAGCGAGTCGATCGTCGACCGGGCGGGGCTGCACCGCTTCGGCGTCAGCATCGATCTCGACGCGCGTCGGTCGGCCGTCCAGCAGTTCGATGAGCAGCAGACTGCCCGGCTCGGCCGCTGTCGGAAGGATCTCGCGCGGAAAGTCCCATCGCTCCTGCTCGACGCCGACCAGCACGATGGCCATGGCTCCCTCGAACGCGACGATCAGTCCGGGCACAAAGCTCTGGTGGCCGATCGCTTCGAATTCGTGATCCATGTGGAGGTCCGTTCTGCTTCAGGCTGGCCCTCGTAGATCGGGTCAGCACTGCTTCACCCTTGAGGGTTGAGACTGCATGCGGGCCGTTCGACCTATGCGAGATAGCGTTGCTGGCCTATGCCGAGACTTGAGGTTGAACTCACCAGCGCGCGCCCCGACGGGAGT
>JBBQLA010000465.1:0-2959 GCA_038327485.1 Acidimicrobiales bacterium | reverse complement strand
CTCAGTCGCCCGGCTCGAGGGTCACGAAGCGTTCCGGAACGAGCTCGACTAGATCCGTTCCCGAGAGAGCCCGGCGTCGTCCAGAATTCGACGGAGCGTCTTGGTGTCCGGCTGGGGGAGTGGCCCCGCAGCCCGCACGCGGTATCCGTCGGCGACCACCCCAACGTCGGCGATGCGCCAGCCTGCCGCCTCGGTCCACGGCGTGGCGACGTCGGTCAACGACTGCTGTCGGGCGGCCTGGTAACGGACGGCATTCGACGTGATCCCGAGTGGTACCGCAATGGCGACAACGGGTACCGCAATCAGCCCGATCGCACCCCGTCGATGCCGGCGTTCGCGACTCGGCTGACCGGGCGTGACCTAGCGGGAATCCCCGTACATGAACAAGACCACGATGCCGCTGAGCAGGATGGCTGCCACGCTCGTGCTGAAGAGGAGCAGGGGTGCGATTCGCCCCGAACTGTGAACGCCTGACCCCCTGCTCGGTGGTTGAGCGTTCACAGTTCGGGCAGTAACGGAGCTCGCACAAGGGGCTCAGGGATCCGCCGGGTCCGGATTCAGCTGAGAGAGAAACAATTGGACCTCGTCCGCACTCGCGAGGATCGTGCCCGACGCAGCCCGGGCGAGGCGGTCGTCGATGGCCCTCCCCAAGCCGGGCTCATCCGACAGTTCGAGGATGAGCAGTCCGCGCTGGTCTGGCGGGTCGTATCGCCTGAGGTTGTCGTACAGGTCGTGGGCCACGGCCTCCAGGTCCGAGATCGAACCGAGCGACAACCTGTACCAGTCGGCTGGGATCAAGCTCCGCCTGTCGCACCCGACGTATCGGATCTCCTCGCCGTGAGCCAATCCCGCGAGCGTGAGTTGGCTCAGGTCGAGGTTGGGCACGACTGCCACTGACGCCGCTCGAGGCGAATAGTGCCGCCGATACAGCCCGGGGGATCGGCGCTGACCTTGGTCTGACAGCGTGCCGTCGCAGACCGAGAGCGAAGCGGCGACCGAGCTTCGAAGTCGTTCGAGAGACACCGCGCCGTGTCGGAGGATCGTGAGCTCCCCGTCCTGCACCTCGACGACCGTCGACTCGAGTCCGTATCTCGTCCTGCCGGCATCGAGAATCAGATCGCACCGGTCGCCCAGGTCCTCCGCAACATGACGCGCTGATGTTGGGCTGATGTAGTTGAACGAGTTGGCACTGGGCGCCGCGATCGGCACCCCCGCGGCATCCAGAAGGGCGAGCGCGACCGGGTGGTCCGGACACCTGATTGCGACGGTGTTCAGCCCGCCGCGCACCGATGGCGCGAACTCTGCACCACCGGGCATCACGATGGTCAACGGTCCCGGCCAGAAGGCCTGTACGAGATCATCAACCAGCTGTCGAGACCCACGATCGGTGAGTTTCAGCATCGGCCAATCTCGAGTGACGTGGACGATCAGTGGATTGTCCAATGGACGGCGCTTGGCGGCAAAGACCCGCCGAACTGCTCCCTCATCGAATGCGTTGCACCCAAGTCCATAGACAGTCTCGGTCGGGAAGGCCACGAGCCCTCCATCCCTCACGACGTGAGCAGCACGGGCAATCTGCTCGCGACCCGATCCCGACTCGGGGATCGTGAGATATTCCATGGCCATCCTCCGATGAGCTCCGACCGTGATGTCGACTAGGGATTGCACCGGGGGCAGTTTGCCGGAGATGACCGTTCTTCGCGGGGCGTCGTTTCCTCGTCGGTGCAACCGCTTCGGGCGCAACCGAAGACGTCGGAGTCGACGAGGTCGGTCGCCGATCCGCACCATTCGCAGGGCAGGCCGATTCGGCGGTCGACGATGCCCCATCCGCGGGCTGCGCACCGCGGACACCGCTTGACGAGACGCTCTGAGAGTTGCTCGGCGAGTTGGCGAAGGCAACGTTGCCGAGTGGGGTTGAGATGGGCTCGCATGTCGGTCTGCACGAGTGCGGTGTCGCTGGTATCGCTTGACGTGACGATGGCGGCGAGCAGTTCGTCGCGGTCCTGGATTCCTTTGAGGAATGGTCCCTGGTCACGGGTTGGGGAGACAATCAGCGCGTGCGAGGGGAATCCGACCCGATCGAGGAACTCCTCGGGAAGCGATGGCTCCGAGATCGTGAGATGCGCGAAGTTGGTGTCCGTGCACCACAGCCGTTCGACGACTTCGACGCGTTCCTGGCTGTCGACGAACACCGCAACCTCGAGGCCAACCGATAGGAACGGGATCTGAGGATGCGGTCCGAACGTACCCTCGCTGGAGAGCCCGTAGCGGGCGCCGGTGTGGTCGATGGCCCAGCGGGCTTTTCGTTTCGCCGTCTCGATTTGGTCCGCTGGTCGCGATACCTCACCCGTGAAGGTCCCGAACTGATCCGTGTCGAGCCCGGCGACTGCGACGTCGACTCCTAACGATCGGCTGAGCAGAGGTCCGAACTGCCGCTCCTTGCCGTGCTTGGTCGCAAACGCAATGGTTCGGTTCGGGTTGCTGGAGATCGATGAATGACTCATGCAGTCGCACGGCCGGGAAGGAGACCATTCATCACGACGGGAGGCTAACATACGAAATATAAGTCATGAATATATCCTCATATGATTCTGAAGACAGACTGTCAGGACCCGAGCGGATGGGTGATGAATCGGAGTGCGACGGCGGGCTCTTGGCGGCGGGCTATTGGTGGTCGGGCGAGTGGGTGTGACGATGGGATGAGTCGGGCAAGTGACGATGCGAGTGGACCAACTCGCGATGGTCATGGAGATGGCTGTGCGGTCCGTTGATCGCCTCGGCGTGAACGTGGTCGTGGTGACCGTCGTCGTGGCGGTGGGGATGCTCGTGGGTCTCGGCGGGGTGACGGTGCTCGTGGTGGTGAGATGATGACACCACCAACGTGACCCCCGCTGCCATGACGGCGAGGGCGGCGATCTGTGAACCGAGGACAGGATCGCTGGTGATGATCCACCCGAGG
>JBBQLA010000464.1:0-2962 GCA_038327485.1 Acidimicrobiales bacterium | reverse complement strand
AGGCTGCCTCTGCCTCGACCCGTGACGGTCGGACGCCGCCGTTCGGCTGAGAAGTGCTTCGTGGCTGGGCGAGCCACTTCGTGCCGGAAGCTCCGAAACCCTTGTGGCACAAGGGTTTCGAGTGGAGCGGGTGACGGGAATCGAACCCGCATGACCAGCTTGGAAGGCTGGGACTCTAGCCATTGAGCTACACCCGCCCGATCACCTTAGCGTCGGCCGAACGAGCACCTCGAAGGGGTTGTTCGCTGGCAGCACCAGGTACCTGGGGGTTTGACAACTCACGCGCTGGGGTATCCCTCAACCGTCCCCGGCCCCGCCGCCGAGTTCCGTCCGACAGGTGGCGGATCGCCTTCGGCGGACCAATCCGTTCGAAGGGCGATTCGATGAGTGCGTTGCAGTGGTTGATCCTGATCGTGGTGCTGATCGTCGTGTTCGGGACCGCGTTGCTGGTCGTGCGCCGATCGCGACGCGCCGGATCCGTTCTGGCATCCAAGTCGCCCGAAGGCGGCCGACGATGAACCTCATGAGAGCGAGCGAGGTCATGGGCTTGCCGGTGGTGTCCATAGCGTCAGGCGAGGACGTGGCCGAGGTGCGTGACGTGGTCTACGACGGCGAGGCGCATCGGCTGGTCGGGTTCACCCTCAACAAGCGGGGCTTCTTCGCCGGCCGCCTCAAGGCGGTCCTCGCTGCGGGTTCCGTGGCTGCGATCGGTCCGGACGCGGTGATGATCGAATCCGAGTCGGAGATCGATGAGAACAGCACTGCCCCAGAGCCGCTGAAGGACCTCGGTGAGGCTCGTCCGGTCCTGGGAAACCGAGTGCTGTCGGCCGATGGCACCGACTTGGGCGAAGTGGTTGCGGTGATCCTGTCGACCGGCGATCGAGCCGAAGCGGTCGGGTACGAACTCAAGTCGCCGAGCCATACCGACACGTCGTTCGTGCCGATCTCGGCGCAAATGGCCCTGTCGGGAGAGAACCTCGTCGTCCCGGTCGAGGCAACCCAATTCATCCGAGGGGATCTCGCCGGATTCGGCGCCGCAGTGGCGTCGTATCGATCCGACGTGCTGGAGCAGCAGCGATGAGCATCGACACGTTCAAGCAGGTCGACCGTCGACCGGTGATCGCGTCCGACTCGGCCGAGTCGATCGGAACCGTCATGGGCTTCGTTCTCGATGCGGCCGGCCGTCAGATCGAATCGATCTACATCGGCGGTCGTGGCAAACACGCCCACCTCGTCGACTGGGCGACGCTGACATCGTTCGGAGCCGACGCCGTCATGGTGCCATCGGAAGGTGACCGCACCACGGTCGATGACGACCATCAGAAGGCGGCCGTCCAGGGGAACGTGGCGATGGTGGGCTCGCGAGTGTTGACCATCGAAGGCCTTGACGTGGGTGTCGTTGACGATGTCGACTTCGACACCGAGACCGGAGTGATCGTCCGGGTCGTCACAGACCATGGGCCGATCGAGGCGAGTCGAGTCCGGTCGCTCGGCTCGTACGCGTTGGTTGTTGATGCGATCGACGCGTCGACACCCTGAGCCCCGTCCGGTGCGAATACGGCTGAACCGATATCTGGAGTCGGCTCGGTCGAGTCTCTTCCTCGTGCCGATGTTCTCGGTCATCGTCGCGGTCCTGCTTGGCCAGCTCTCGCTCGGAATCGATCGTCGCTTGGACAACTCGTCCAATCTTCCGGCGATCTTCACCTCGACCGTCAGCAGTGCGCGCGCAGTGCTGACGACGGTGGCTGCGGCAACGATCAGCTTCGCCGGAGTCGCCTTCTCCGTCTCGTTGCTGATCATCCAGCTCGGCTCCAGTCAGTACTCGCCGCGCGTGGTCCACACCTTGTTCCGTGATCCGTTCAACAAGCGCGTGATGGGCGTCGTCGTCGGAACGTTCACCTACGCGCTCATCGTGCTCCGCTCGGTCCGGTCACCGTTCGAGGAGGGTGGAGTTCCTGTCATCCCCAACCTCTCCGTCGTCGCCGCCGTGGTACTCGGCGTCTTCGCCATCCTGGCTGTTGTGTCCTTCATCAACCACAGCGCTCATTCGATGGACATCAGCGAGATCTTGCAGCGGGTCGCCCGCGAATCGATCGAGCATGTCCATGGGGACTGGTCCTTGGACACGACGGTGGTGCCAGCCACGGCTCGGACGTCTCCAACGGGGTCGGCGTCGACCGTCGTGCGGTTCGAGACTGCCGGTTGGGTGCAACAGGTCGACATCGGCGAGATGGCCGAGTGCGCCGACGCCGGCGGCGTCGTCGTGCTCCACACCGGCCCCGGTCGCTACGCAGTGGACACGACGCCGATCTGCACGATCACCCCGGCACCGGCCGACGAGGCAGCCGCAGTTCACCGTGCCCGGAGCGCCGTCGGAGTCGGCAACACCCGCACGATGCAACAGGACCCGTCCTACGGGCTCCGCCAACTCGCCGATGTCGCGCTCAAAGCGCTGTCGCCCGGAATCAACGATCCGACCACGGCTCAAGACGCGATCTTCCACTCGACGTCGGTGTTGGCAAACCTGCTGCACCGATCGCCGCCGCCTGATGTCGTCGACGGATCAGACGGTCGGCAGCTCCAGCTCGAGCAACAGCCGACCCACGATGAGCTGGTGCGACTCACCTTCGACGAAGTGAGACGGGCGGCGAGAAGTCAACCTCTGGTCTGCGTCTATCTGCTCGAAGCTCTGGAGCTCCTGCACGAGTCGATGACACATGCCGGGCTCACCGACCGACTTCCGGTGCTTGAAGAGGAGGCAATGCTGATTGTCGCGGGGTGCAGGTCCGCGACGGAGCTGCTCGAGGATGACGTGGCCGTCGTCGAGCGGGCATTTCACCATCGATTCGGCCAGCTCGCGAGACGATGACGCCGCGTCACGGGTCGAGGCGATTGGACGACTTCGCCTCGTTTGCTCCGTAGCCTTTGGCGCCCCAGCCCATTTCTCGGCGATCGTTCAGTT
>JBBQLA010000463.1:0-2980 GCA_038327485.1 Acidimicrobiales bacterium | reverse complement strand
TCATCTCGAGGTCGGGTGCGAGTGCCATGGCCGACACTTCGAAGCGAACCTGGTCGTTGCCCTTGCCGGTGCAACCGTGAGCGAGACCGTCCGCGCCGTATCTGCGGGCCGTGTCCACCTGATGCTTGACGATCAAAGGACGAGACAACGCTGAGACCAACGGGTACTTGTTCTCGTAGAGGGCGTTGGCCTTGATGATCGGCGCCACGAAATCCGCCGCGAACTCCTCGCGCAGATCGAGCTCCTCGTAGGCCATGGCCCCGGCGCCCATGGCCTTCTCACGGTTGCCATCGAGCGTGCCTTCCTGGCCCACGTTGGCGGACAGGCAGACCACCTCGACCCCGAGGTTCTCGATCATCCATCTCACTGCGACGGACGTGTCCAGCCCTCCGCTGTAGGCCAGTACCACTCGCTTTGCCATGTCGTTCCTCTCGACGTCTCAGGTTGCTCAGATTGCTCAGATTGCTTGGCTGTCAGGGTGTCGTCGGTGTCAGGGTTCCAGGCCGGCGAGCTCGCCGAACTGGGCGGCCAACTTCGGCCCGCGGCGCTCGGCCGCCAGCACCATGATCGTGTCGTCGCCGGCCACGGTGCCGACCACGTCGGCCAGGCTCGACCGGTCGATGGCCGAAGCGACCACATGGGCGGATCCGGGCGGAGTCCGCAACACCACGATGTCGCCCGACCGAGCGAGCTCGACGACCCAGTCCCCCATCACCCGCCGCAGATGTTCGCTCGGCACCTGCTGGTGGGCGGGAATCTCGGGCACCGCGTAGGCCGTCTCGCCCCCTGGGACGCGAACCTTGATGGCCCCCAGCTCGTCGAGGTCGCGCGACACCGTCGCCTGGTTCACCGTGACACCGGCGTCGGCCAGCAGTTCGACCAGCTGTGGCTGTGACGTGACCTGATGATCCTCGAGCAGCTTGGCGATCTTGTGCTGGCGTTGCGCCTTGGACATGCGAACCGTCACGTCGGGCCCGTCCCGGCGAAGCCCTGCTCCAACATGAACCTCATGAGACCCCGGGAGCTGTGAAGCCGGTTGTGAGCCTGCGGCCAGATCCGACTCTGCGGGCCGTCGAGCACGCCGTCGGTGGCTTCGTCGCCTCGGTGCGCGGGAAGGCAGTGCAGGAAGATGGCGTGCGGGGCGGCACCGGCCATCAGCCGCTCATCAATGCGGTAGGGGGCGAACATCTGGCGACGCTGCGCCGCCTCGGCCTCTTGGCCCATCGAGTACCACGCGTCGGTGTACACGACGTCTGCGCCACTCACCGCCACCTCGGGGGTGTCACAGATCAATGGCGTGCAGCCGGTCTTGGCCAGATCGGCGCTGGTCTGATCGGTGAAGCCGTACCCGTGCGGGTGGGCCACCCGGAATCGGGCACCCACGAGGTGACAACCGAGGGCGAGGGACCGGGCGACGTTGTTGGCGTCGCCGACCCAGGCGATGGTGAGGTCGTCGAGCCGGCCGAACTCGGCCCGGATGGTGAGGAAGTCGGCCAGCACTTGGATCGGGTGGCTCAGATCGGAGAGCAGGTTGATGACCGGAACGGTCGCAGTGCCGGCCAGTCGTTCGAGCTTGTGGTGCTCGAAAACACGCGCCGCGATCAGCGCGCCGTACCCGCTGAACAGCCGTCCGAGGTCTTCGGCCGATTCGCGCACGTCGATGCCGACCTCGGCGTTGCTCATGGAAACAGGGTGACCACCCAGCTCGGCCACCGCGACCTCCATCGACGCACGGGTCCGCGCCGATGGCTTCTCGAAGATGAGCGTCACTGATCGACCTGCCAACAACTGGGGACGGTCGGCGGCCTCGGACAGATCGAGCACCTGCTCGATCTCGTCGATGTTCAGATCGTCGATCTCGATGAAGTGCCTCATGCGATGACCTTCGCCAGTACCGCGACCGCGTGATCCAGCTCGTCATCGGAGACGAGCAGGCTCGGGGCGAAACGCAGCGCGGTCGGGGTGACGGCGTTGGCCACGATGCCCGCTGCCAGCAACTCGCCATTCACGGCCTTGGCATCGCGTCCGAGAGCTTCGGTGTCGAGTTCGACCGCGAGCAGGAGCCCGCTTCCACGCACTGCCACGACGTTGGGCAGCTGGATCAGCGCGGCGGTGATCCGCTCGCCGGCCGCCTTCGCCCGGGCCGGAACGCCCTCCCGTTGCATGACCTCGAGCACCGTGCGTGCCGCAGCCGCAGCGAGAGGTTGTCCGCCGTAGGTCGATCCGTGGTCGCCGGGCTCGAACGCTGAGGCCACCTCGGCGCTGGCCCAGCAGGCGCCGATGGGCATGCCGTTGCCCAACGCCTTGGCCAGGGTGACGATGTCGGGCCGAACGCCGGCGGGCAGCAGGTGTTGGAAACCGAACCACTCGCCGGTCCGGCCAAGTCCGGTCTGGATCTCGTCCACGATGAACAGCAGTCCCCGCTCATCGCACAGCTTCCGGATACCGGCGAAGAACTCGACGGTGGCGGGGTTGACGCCACCCTCTCCTTGCACCGGTTCGAGGAAGACCGCCGCGACGGTGTCGTCGATCTGGCGTTCAACATCGGCCAGGTCGTTCCATGCCGCGTGGCGGAACCCCTCGGGGAGAGGTTGGAACGCTTCCCACTTGGCCGGTTGACCGGTGGCGGCCAACGTCGCCAGTGTCCGGCCGTGGAAGCTGCCGTACGCGCACACGATGTTCGAACGTCCGGCCGACGAACCGGCGTACTTACGGGCCAACTTGATGGCGCACTCGTTGGCCTCGGCACCGGAGTTGCCGAAGAACACCTGTCCCCCACCACCCAACAGGCCGTCGATGGCGGCCGACAACGGCCCGTTGTGCTCATTGCCGAACAAGTTGGAGACGTGCGACAGGGTGGCGGCCTGGGCCGCGATGGCCGCTGCCACCTCGGGATGTGCGTGGCCCAGTGACGTGACCGCCAAGCCGCTCAACATGTCGAGGTAGCGCCCGCCATCGGCGTCGGTGAGCCACGAACCCT
>JBBQLA010000462.1:0-3001 GCA_038327485.1 Acidimicrobiales bacterium | reverse complement strand
CGCCTGCGGCGGGCCAGGTCCGGGTCGCCATCGTGGTCGATGCCACCGGCCTCGGCGCCGGTGCGGCGACCGTCACGTGTGTCGTCGTGGCACAGGGTGCCAACGGCATCGTTGCGCTGAACGCCCGCGCCGCCCGATTGGGCAGCCCCGCCCCCACCTTCAACGCCAGTGGTCTGCTGTGTTCGATCGACGGCGCTCCGCTGGCACCCGCGTGTGGCGTCGTGGGTCCCAACGGCTACGAGTACTGGTCGTATTGGGCCGGCGGAGCGTCGTGGACCTACGCGCCCATTGGACCGGCGTCGCGTTCGATGCAGGACGGCACCGTCGAGGGGTGGCGATTCCTGCCGGGCGGAGCACAGCTCGCGCCGTCGACCCCGCCCACGTTCGCGTCGCTCGTCTCGTGAGTGATCTCAATCACACCATCAGCGCGTCACCGTTCACCATCAAGGAGAGAAACATGAGATCGACCACCAGACGAGCCGTCTCGGCGTTGGCGCTGACCGCCACCGCCCTGCTGTCGGCATGCACGCCCACCACCACTGTCGATGATCCCGGGACCGTTGGCGTGCACCGCGGCGCCACCTGGCTGATCGCCCAGTTCGATCCGACCACGCATCTGATCCCGTCCGCCTACGTGCCGGGCGCAAGCGATGTTGCGGCCTCGACCTACGCCGTCACGTCGCTGCGAATCGCCGGTATGGGTTCCGATACGGCATCGGCAGCGCTGAGCGCATTGTCGGTCGGCGTCGATGCGGCGGTGAAGGACTCGGGCGGCAACGACGTCCCGGGCACACTGGCACGACTCATCCTCGCAGTGCGCTCGCAGGGCCAGGACCCCCGCACGTTCGGTGGCGTCGACCTCGTGGCTCGACTCGAGGCAACGCTGCAGACGACCGGCGCCAATGCCGGCCGGTTCGGTGTGCAGGACGCCAGCTACGACGGAGCGTTCCGTCAGGGTCTCGCTCTGTCGGCCTTGTCATTGTCGAACCCGACCTCGGCCACGGTCGCTCCGGCCGTCGCGTGGTTGAAGGCGCAGCAGTGCGCCGATGGCAGCTGGTCGCCCGACCGCAGCGACCTGGGCACGCCGTGCGCGTTCAACGCCACGCTGTACACCGGTCCTGACACCAACAGCACGGCCATGGCCGAGCTCGGGCTGCACGCGGTCGGAGCCGTCCCCATCGTGGATCCGACCACATGGCTCACGTCGATTCGCAAGGCCGACGGCGGTTGGGCGTTCGACGACTCGCCGTACTCGTCGACCGACCCTGACTCGACCGGTCTGGTGATCGCGTCGCTGCGGGCGCTGGGTGTCGCCCCCGACGGCGCCGCGCTCGCCGCGCTGCTCGGCTTCCAGTTGGGCGCCTCGTCCCCTGCTGCGCAGCAGGGCGCGTTCTTCTACCCGTACGGCACTCCGACGCCGAACCTGGTGGCGACCAACGACGCCATCCTCGGTCTGGCCACCCAGGTGTGGCCGGCAGTGCTGGTCGGGTGACTGGGTGGTCGGTGAGTCAGACGGCGACGAGGATGCGGTGGCTGGCGAAGGAGCCGACGCCCACCGTGCGACCGTCGATCTCGACGGTCATGGTGCCGTCGGGAGCGGCCGCAGTGATCGAGCCATGGGCGCCCGGCACGATGTGGGATTCCTCGAGGAATTCCAACACGCCGGGCGAGAACTCCAGTGACTCGGGGATCCGTTCGACGGTGAAGGCGGTGCCCACGCTCACGGTCGACAGGGCCGTGGTCTTGCCGGCGGAGTAGCCACTGCCGGGAATGGGATTGCCGTGCGGGCAGGTGGTCGGTTCGCCCAGCACCCGAACCAACGCGGTCTCGACGGCGGGGCTGATCACGTGCTCCCACTTGCCGGCCTCGTGGTGCGCTTCGGCCCAGGACAGACCCAGCACATCGCAGAGGAATCGCTCGGCCAGGCGATGCCGCCGCACCACCTGCTCGGCCAGTTTGCGGCCTGCCGGCGTGAGACTGATCACGGCGGCGGTGGTGGTGACGAGGCCTTCAGCGGAGAGTCGTTTGACCATCTCCGACACCGACGGCCGCGAGACCTCCATCCGCTCGGCGATTCGGGCTTGTGCGACCTCGACGCCGTCTTCGGACAACTCGAAGATCGTCTCGCAGTACTCCTCGAACGCGGGATGCCACTCGGCGGTCATGGCTGGATCCTAGGCCCCGATGGTGCGGCTCGTTCCGGGCGGCTCGCCTCAGCCGCCCACGATGGACATCGCTACGGTGCGTCCTTCCACGTTGGCTGCGTCGACTCGCACGGTCACTTCGTCGCCAGGTTGATGGTCCGGCCTGGTCGTCACCTGAGCGATCACCGCCGGGTCGCGCAGCTGCACTGTTGCCCGACCGTCCTTGCCGATCGCCACGAGGAGCCCGGTGAAGTTGTGGCCGACCGAGTCCTCCATCACGAGTGCCTCCATCACGTCGATGCAGGCGTGGTCGACAGCGGAGGCGCGACGTCCGGTGACGGCCATGATCTCGGGCAGCAGCGGGAGTGCGTCGAGAGCCCACCCCGGCGGCCGGACCCCATTCGTCGCGGCGAGGGTGCATTCGGTGGCGAAGCGATCGACCAGCCGACGCAGCGGCGCGGTGACGTGCGCGTAGGGCGCGGCGATGGCGCCGTGGGTCGCCGGCTCGGGCGCCGCCCCGTCGAAACTCGTGTAGGTCGCTCCGCGCAGGGTGCGCGCGGCGGCGCCCAGCAGCGCAGCGCCGGCAGAGGTGGTCGGGTCGAGGGATCGGACCCAACTGCCGTAGCTGAGCTGCTCGGGCCACGGCACCTGCAGCGCAGCGGACCTCACCCGCAGTTCGGCGATGAGCCGAGGGTCGGGCGCCGGCATGGTGCGAAGGATGCCAACGCCGGCGCCGAGCATCAGCGTCGCCGCAGCCATGCCGCAGCACAGCGACAGCTGGGCGTTCCATCCCTCGATGGATGCCGGCGCGTCGTACTTCAGCATCGTGGTGCCGTTGTCCGAGTTCACCGTCTGGC
>JBBQLA010000461.1:0-3009 GCA_038327485.1 Acidimicrobiales bacterium | reverse complement strand
AGCGGGCGCAGCAGGCGACTGCCAAGCGTCTCGCCGAAGAGGGTCTCGAGGCAGCCGGTCTCGAAGAAGCAGCAGCAGCAGGCGTGGAGCCTGGTGACGCCGGAACAGCTCCGGCTGACACGGAGTTGCCGCACGCAGCAGTGCCCGAGGCCGAACAGCCGGAGGCTCAGCCCGAAGCAGTCGAGCCCGAAGCAGTCGAGCCCGAAGCAGTCGAAGAAGACGAAGTAGTAGCGCCCGAAGAAGTGCCGGCGGAGACGCAGGACCACTGATTCACCCCGTTGGATCGCACGGATCCAACGACGACCACGATGGAAGAGACGACATGCCGAAGATGAAGACGCACTCCGGTGCGAAGAAGCGCTTCAAGGTCACCGGGACCGGGAAGATCATGCGCCGCCAGGTGAACACCAGCCACATCCTGGAGAAGAAGCCCTCCAAGCGTATGCGTCGACTCGCAGGTGAGCGTGAGCTCACCGGTGGCGACAAGGCCCGCATCCGCAAGCAGCTCGGTATCTAAATCGTCCCCTGCTGCTGCAGGGCCAAGTGACAGGAGAATCCCATGGCACGTGTCAAGGGTGGCGTTCACGCCAAGAAGAAGCACAAGGCCGTACTCGCCCGAGCCAAGGGGCACTACGGAAATCGGAGCCGCACCTTCAAGGCGGCCAATGAGTCCGTCATGCACGCGCTCGACTACAGCTTCCGCGACCGCCGTGCCCGCAAGGGTGAGATGCGGCGTCTGTGGATTCAGCGCATCAACGCCGGCTGCCGTCTGCACGACACGAGCTACAGCCGGTTCATGGCGGGGCTCAAGGCCGCTGGAATCGAGATCGACCGCAAGATGCTGGCCGACCTCGCCGTGCGCGACGACGCAGCCTTCGGTGCGCTGGTCGAAGCCGCGCTTGCCGCGGCCGAGGCGGCGGGCACCGGCAAGGCGCCGGCTGGTGCAGATGATGCAGTCGATGACGAGGTTGCATCCTGACCTCGTCGGGGACTCAGCGTCTCGCGGCATCACATCCCGAGATCAAGCAATTGCGGCGCCTCTTGGGGCGCCGCGTTGCGCGTCTGGAGGCCGGTCGGTTCGTGGTCGAAGGCCCGACACTGGTGGCCGAGGCGCTGCGGGCCGGGCTGTTGGTCACCGATGTCTTCGTCGACGAGCAGGCCGACCGAGGAGATCTCGTCTCGGGGTTCGGTCGATTGCACGTGGTGGCGTCGGGGGTGCTGGACCGGGTGCTGTCGACCGTGTCGCCCCAGCCGTGGGCGGCGGTCGTCGAGCTGCCATCGATCACCGCAACCGACGTGTTGGCGGCCCGCGGTCCGGTCGTGGTGTTGGCGGGCGTGCAGGATCCCGGCAACGTCGGAACGGTGATCCGCGCCGCTGAGGCCGCGGGAGCGGCGGGCGTCCTCACCATGGAGGGCACCGCAGATCCGTTCTCGCCCAAGGTCGTGAGATCGTCGGCTGGATCGGTGCTGCGGGTTCCCATCGCAGCAGTGGCCGACGACGAGCTGGTCGACCTGGTGCGCCAGCACATGCGCCGATTGGTCGTGACGGCCATGGCCGGCACCACCGATCTGTGGTCGAGTGCGATCGGCGACGACTCGGTGTTGGTGTTGGGCAACGAGGCCGCCGGCGTTCCGTCGTGGCTGATCGATCACGCCGAGGTCGTACTGTCGATCCCGATGCGGGGCGAGGTCGAGTCGCTCAACGTTGCCATGGCCGCCACGCTCGTGCTGTTCGAGGCGGCCCGGACTCGGTCGCAGCCGGGTACGGCCAGCGCGGGCGACAAGTGATTCCCGATGGTCGCGATTGCTCGGCCAGAATGACGCCATGAGCGCCATCTCCGATCAGGCCGCCGCGATCGTGGCCGATGCGACGACGCGGGTCGCGACAGCATCGACCGTGTCCGAACTGAAGGCCCTCGACACCGAGTTCCTGGGCAAGGCCGCGCTCATCGGCTCGCTCAAGGCATCGTTGCGTGACCTGGCCGACGCGGAGCGCAAGGATGCCGGCCGAGCCATCGGCGAGGCCCGCGCCGCGGTCGAAGCGACTCTGGCCGCTCGCAACGCCGAGTTGGCGGCCGCCGAGCGCAGCGAGCTGCTCCAATCGGAGCGCCTCGATCTGTCCGAGGTGGTGCCGTCGCATCGACTCGGCCACCTCCATCCGATCCGCCAGGTCTCGGAGTGGCTCGAGGACGTGTTCGTGGGCATGGGCTACACGGTGGAGGAAGGTCCCGAGATCGAGACCGACTGGTACAACTTCGAAGCCCTCAACATGCCGATCGGTCACCCGGCGCGCAGCATGTGGGACACCCTCTACCTCAATGTCGGTGAGCCTGAGACCGTGGTGTTGCGCACTCACACCTCGCCGGTGCAGATCCGCACCATGGCGGCCCAGGAGCCACCGATCTACATGATCGCCCCGGGCAAGGCGTTCCGACTCGACACCGCCGATGCCACCCACCTGCCGATGTTCCATCAGATCGAAGGCCTGGTCATCGACGAAGGAGTCACCTTCGCCGATCTCGCCGGCACCATCGAGCTCTTCGTGAAGGCGTTGTTCGGCGACGACCGCACGACTCGTCTGCGTCCGAGCTTTTTCCCCTTCACCGAACCGTCGGCCGAGTTCGACATGTCGACACCCGACGGCGACTGGGTCGAGCTCGGCGGATGCGGCATGGTGCACCCCAACGTGTTGCGCGCTGCGGGCGTCGACCCGGAGCGCTGGGGTGGGTTCGCCTTCGGTTTCGGCATCGATCGTCTCGCCATGCAGCGTTTCGCCATGGACGACATCCGCGAACTCGTGGGCAACGACATCCGATTCTTGGAACAGTTCTAGGGAGCCAGTTCTCATGAAGGTTCTCCACTCCTGGTTGCGCGAGTTCATTCCTGATCTCGAGACGCACGCTCTGGCTGATCCCGACGCGCTCGGCAACGTGATGACGTCGCTCGGGCTGTGTTGCGAGGAGGTCGTTCGGATCGGCGGCGGACTCGACGGCATCGTCGTGGCCAAGG
>JBBQLA010000460.1:0-3016 GCA_038327485.1 Acidimicrobiales bacterium | reverse complement strand
TAGTCGGGAGTGGCGGCCAGGATCGTGTCGAAGCACGCAACTTGAGCGTCGAATCCAGGGATGGCCTTGCCGGCAGGCACGGTGGTGGACGAGTTGGCGGCGTCCACGGTGAAGGTGGCGGCGGCCTTCCAGCATGTCTGGACCGCGGGATTCAGCAGACCGAGGGCGATCTCCTGGTCGAGACCCTGGTTTCGAAGGGTGGAGAGCACCTCGGCCGACGGATTGAGTGCGTAGAGCGTGTCGAGTTCGGCCTGCGCGCCGGCGAACTCACCGGCGGTCTTCTTGGCTGAGGCTCGGAACACGTACACGTCGGGGAAGGTCGGATCGATGGCGACGACCCGATCGAAATCGGCGGCGGCCGCCGCGGTGTTCCCGAGCCGCTGCGACGCCCACCCTCGATACGTCAGCGCCTCGGTGTCCTTGGGGTCGGACTTCAACAGCTTGGTGAAGCAGGTCACACCATCGGCGGGCTTCTGGAACGACAGGCTCTTGCACTCGTTGCGGGCCGATCGGGCGTCGTTGGCCGAACCGGTGAGGCTGGTGCCGTTACCACGGGCGCCAGTGGCCCGAGCGAGCAACACGCCCGCGATCACGGCGACCACCACCACCCCGGCGACCCACATCGCGCTGCGGCCCCGGCGTCGAGACCCTTCACGAGTCGTCGTCATGAGATCGTGGCGTCCCGCGATCGACCGGATCACTTCGGCCGCGCGGGCGGTATATCCATCCCGAAGCGTCTGGTAGTCGTCCTCGTCGAGGTCGCCGGCGGCGAACTCGGCGTCGAGATCGTCGAGCGACCGAAGCAACGAATCCCGCGACTCCTCCAGCGCGGCGAGCGCGTCGGGGTCGAGTTCGTCAGCCCGCTTGCTCACGGCTCCTGCCGAGCCCGCTCGACCAGCTCGCGATCCTCGTCGGACAGTTCGAACGGAACGGCGCGATCGCGACGGCGGGCGCTGAAGTTGAGTACCAGCCCGACGAGGCCCGCCGCGAGTACCACCACCGGCACGATCCACACCACGCCGACCAACCCGCGGCCCGACGGGTTGAGCAGCACCCGGGCTCCGTACCGATCGACGAAGTAGGTCTCGATCTCGTCGTCGGTCTTGCCGTCGCTCATCTGCCGTCCGATCTCGGCGCGCATCTGGATGGCGATGGGCGCCTGGCTGTTGGCGACCGATTCGCCGACGCACTGCAGACATTTCATCTCGGCAGCCAGCGAATAGAGCCGGTCGCTCGAGGTGCCCGACGTGGGCGTGGATCCCCAACCGACCCCGACACCGACGGCGACGACCACCGCGATGACACCCCACAGGGCCAGCTTGGTCCGCATCGACGGCGCGATCACTTGGCGCTCGCGATGTAGCGCTGCACCTCGGCGGCAGTGATCCCGCCGTCGAACTTCTTCACGACCTTGCCGTCGGGGTTCACCAGATATGACTCGGGCAGCTTGACCACGCCGTAGTCGAGCGCCAGCCGACCGTCGCCCTCCGCGATGACCGGCCAGTCACCCCCGTTGTCGGCGAACGAATTCTTCACCTTGTCGACGGGGTCGTCGAAGGCGATCGACACGATCGGCATCGACGACGACAACGTCACCAGCTCGGGCTGCTCCGCCTTGCACGGGATGCACCACGTGGCGAAGAAGTTCACCAGGAGCCAACGACCCTGGTAGTCGTTGACCGACACCACTCGACCATCGACATCGTTGGCGTCGAAGCTCGGCGCCGCCTTCCCGACGACTGGGCTGGTCACGGCGCGTTCGGGGTCGCTGGAGCTCGTCGCCAACAGGATGATCAGCACTGCGACGACGGCCCCGACACAGATCGCCGCCACGAGTGCGGGCCGTTGCTTCACGACACCGGCACCGGCTCATCGATCACGGGGTCGGCCTCCGGCTTGCCGCCGCCGACTTCGATGGGAGCGGAGATGGGATCGGTCGGACGTCGACGCCGACCGGGGAACGCCGCCATCGCAGTGCCCACGACCATGATGCCGCCACCGACCCACAGCCACAGGATCAGCGGCTGCACGATGACGCGCAGACCGATGGTCTCGTCGTCCTGGGTGGGGATGCGCTGCAGCGAGAGGTACACGTCGCGGGTGGCGCCCACGTCGACAGATGGCGTGCCGATGCTCTGGCCGGTCCGGGTGTACTGGTTGATCCGCGGCTCGAAGATCTGCCCGCCGTCAATGCGGATCCTGGCCCGCACCTCGATGCGGTTCGATTGGGTGACGGTGTGCACGCCCTCGTATCGAACGACGTGGCCGGCCACCCGAGCCTCGTCGTTGAGGGCCATCTTGAACTCGCCCTCGTGGATGAAGCTCTGCGACGCAGCGAACGCCACCGCCACGACGATGGTGCCGAGGTGCACGACCATGCCGCCGTTGGTCCGGCCGACGAGACCGCGCACGCCTTGGCGACGGAAGGCCAGGAACAGCTGCCGAATCGCCGATGCCGCGGCGAACCCGCCGAGCCCGAACGCAATGAGTGGCTCCCAGCCCCGGGCCCCGATGAGTACCGAACCCCAGACCGTCGCAGCGCCGGTCCACGCCGGCCACCACAGTCGTTGCCGCAGCGTCTCGCCGTTGGCCAACCGCCATGGCAACACGGGGGCCACGCCCATCAGCAGCAACAACAACAGCCCGATGGGAGCGCTCATGGTGTCGAAGAACGGCGATCCCACGCTGATGCGATCACCGCGGATCGCTTCGACGATCAAGGGGAAGGTCACACCCAACAGGCAGACGAACGCGAACGCCGCGAACAACAAGTTGTTGAGCAGGAACGCGCCTTCGCGTGACACCGGCGAATCGATGTGCCCGGCCGATCGGAGCCGGTCGCCGCGCCAACCGATGAGCCCGACCGACACCAGCACGATCACACCGAAGAATCCGAGAAGGATCGGGCCCACGGCCGAGTTGCTGAAGGCGTGGACCGAGTCGACCACGCCGGATCGAGTGAGGAACGTGCCGAGGATGGTGAGCGCGAACGTGGCACACAACAGCGTCAGGTTCC